>NZ_JBNNUK010000017.1:0-78952 GCF_050279675.1 Viridibacillus sp. NPDC093762
TGGGTATATCTGAAATCCATCCTTTAGGTATAAATCCAATTTCTAAGCTCAACAATAACCATCCTTTATAGAAATACTTCAAATCCATATTATATCATTTCCATACGGCTATTGAACAAATCTCCCCCGTTAGTTCAATAAGAAAAAGGCTCTACTCCTAATTGAAGTAAAGCACCCGTTAGTTGAAGAAAGTAACCTATTTAATTTATAAATCGTATATGTTTTATTTGCGTTTTAATTCTGTCCAATCTTTTCTTGAATTTATTTCTGTTGTCATCGAGTAAATGAATGTCTAACATGGATGCAATTGTTTCCACTACACTCTCAGTTGTCAATTTATCAGTTTCTATTCGATGTTTAAATATATCATTTGATAACCCTTGAATACATCTATCTATTTGTTTTTCCCCCCATGAATTTTTTCTCTCACCCCTGCTTCGTAATCTCCTTTGTAATGTTCCCTTAGAAGCCCAAAGTACAAAATGATTGACTTTCACTCCATCATCCCTAAGTTTCCCTACAATTTCTTCAAAATACTGTGGATTTACTAAGGTCATTGGAACAATGATAACCCCGTCATATTCACTATCTATATATTTTAAAGTAGTGTAATTTAACTCTCGCCAGATACTATAATCTTGGAAATCTCCTTTGTTAATTTCTTTGGGTATATTCCTGTTAATAAAAAAACCTATATTTTCTGGATCATAGACAATGGAATTAGGAATCCTTCTTTTTAATTCGTATGAAGTCTGAGTTTTCCCAGAACCAAATGCCCCATTTATCCAAATAATCATTATAATCACCCGTTTTCTATATTGTATAAGTTCACCTTATAAAACGTAATTTCCTTCTTCAACTAACCTGCCACGTTAGTCGAACAAAGCCTACATTACCCCTGACGTACTATTTTTTGAAACATTTGTGGTCGATGTTTTTCAAAACCTTCTATTAATTCTTTTCCGAAAATAGTTATAGTTTTTTCCCAAGGGTGTCCTAAATATCCCCATTCAAAATCCTTATGAATAAAGAAGTAATAATCGCCATTTGGGAAAATCGGTACTGTCCATTCATCGAATTCGTTTTTTTGAAATTCTAGATAGGGATTTATCCAATAACATTCATGCTGCCAATCTAATGCATACATATATTCATCTACTGACGTACATTCTTGAAAAGCAAGTAATGCTTTTTCTTCCAAGTCATCATAGGCATCCAAGCATTTATATTTGCCAAAGTAGAGTGAGATATCGTAGGTAATAAAAGGGGGTGGTACTTTAAAAGATGGGAAATTGGCTATGCTTGGTTCAAACTTCAATTCGTCATATATTTTATTCCACACTTTTTCATCCTCTGTATTGGATAGTTCAAGCCAGTTTTTCATTTGAATGACCACCTTCTTTAGTAGCGTCTATTATAACATTTCTTATTGAACTAACCTGCCCCGTTAGTTCAATATTCAAATTTGTTCACCATCTAAGTATACATAACAAAAATCAGGGGAATCTTTAGTTAACTTTAAAAATTGGAGGTATGGAAGATAGCGATTTAACCCGAAGAGGTACTAAAATTAAAGGCTCAATCAACGATTATACTGATTTAGATAAAGTTGGATTTGAAAACTATGCAATTGCCAATGAAACATTTGCTTCGCGAATTATTGGAGGTGTAATATATGAAGATCGTAATTAAAAGATTAGGTATACTTCTTTTTTTAGTGACCAGTGGTGGATGGTTTATCCATCAGTTTCAAGTTCATGTTGAAGCCTCGACGAATCAGAAAGAGCAAGAGCTCAAATCAGAGAACAATAAGAAGGCTGCTCACGCTATAAGAACTAAGCTGAAAGAAGAAAATATTCCTTATAAAATCTCAATTGGTTTAAGTTTCAATGAAGAAAGATTGGACGTAGGGATCGCAGGAAGACAAAGCTATATAGATGAAAATGAAAAAAATATCACAAAAGCTACTCAAGAGGCAATACGAAAAACAATTTATAAAGATTATTCAGTCTATATCAATAAAAGTTTTACGTATTCCATTGAAACAGATAAACAATATAATGAATTAAATAAAGAAAAAATACGAAGATTACTTAAAGACCAAGGTTATGAAAAAGTTCAAAGAGTTTTGAAAGAAATAGAACCCAATTTCGTAGGCTTAAGTATATTGACAAATATTCGTCCAAATGATGATACGAGTATTAGTTATGGAAAAGAAATTGATAAAGAATTACGAAAGGTACTTGAAAAAGAAATTGAAACACTAAAAAAAGAAAATGTATTAGTAGAAATCCACATTTATGACATAAGTGGAGAAAAGGTAATTTAATTTTCCAACAGTATCTCCCATACACACGATTTAATTTGCACGGGAGATACTGTTGATATTTCCCTTTAAAAAAGACCACTTATTGGTCTTTTTATTTTGTACTTCTTCAATTAACCTGCCCCGTTAGTTGAATAAGAGCTGTCTGAACAGCTCAAAGATCTTTACTAAAGCACCCGTTAGTTGAATATGAAAAGAACTACATACAGCAGCCTAATTCTCTTAAACTAATGCACCTGTTAATTCAATAAGTACAATTAACTTACTACACAATATGGACTTAGAGTGCAAAAAAAGAGCTAGCACAATAAATGATGACCTACTGGCTTGGTTTTATAGTATTTGAACAAAACTAAATGAATTTTAATAATCCCGTCCCAAAAAAACAAGTGATATAATTCAAAACACGTTTTGTATATACCTCGCTAGTCTACATTTGAAGGTCAAGTGAATAGTTTATAAGGATATAGCATTTTCATCATGTTATTTTAAAGATATAAAAAAGCGTGCGGGTGTGTTGGGGACTGACCCCTGTATTTAAGACAGGGATCAACCCATCAGTTGACGGTATTGTACCGGCGACTGGTTGTTTAGTTTCGCTTGTATTCGGATATAGTTATAATACTTTATATAGTCTTTGACAGTTTGTACTACGATTGCAGTCGTAGTACTCCTTAAATTGTCTAAGTAGAACGTTTCAGACTTTAAGACAGAATGAAACGATTTGATAGGGGCATTATCAGCTGGCGTACCTTTATGGGACATGCTCATGATAATGCCTTTTCCTTTAACAGCTTGTTGATATCGATAAGACGTGTACACCGAACCTTGATCACTATGCAGCGTACCCCTTTCGGGTAAAGTATCTAATTGAGATAATGTATTCAATACGAAATCAGTATCTTGGCAATCACCAATCGAATAGGCGATAATCTCCCCATTATATAAATCTTGAATACTTGAAAGATACAATTGTTTTTGACCAAATGGCAAGTAAGTAATATCGGTTACGAGTCTTTGTAAAGGTGCAGTTGCCTCGAAATTACGGTTCAATAAATTATCTGCAATGTGACAAGGTTGTCCATTTTTTTTACGTTTCTTTACTTTCACTCGACACTGCCAACCATATTTTTGCATTATGCGTTGCACGACTTTATGATTTACTCGTAGTTCTTGGCGTAAGAGTGCAGTAATTTTTCGATAACCATATCGAAATTTATGTTTACGACAAAGTTCACCAATACGTCGCTCAATTGATTGACGAGATTTTACATCGGTAGATGCCTGTTTCCAACGATAGTAGGTAGATCGTGTAACTCCTATATGTGTACATATATCCTTCACACACATCGTTTCTTTTAAAGACTCCACTAACTGTACAGCTACTTCTCCAACCACTTCCTCTCCAACTCTGCGTACTTTTTTAAAACCTCAATTTGTTGCTTCAAATAACGATTTTCCACTTCTAATTTTGTTTGTTTATTCTTATATTCAGGACCTTTATTAAAGGTATACTGTTTACCTACAGGCTGTTCAAATCGATGTATTTCTCCATTTTTAAACCAACGTAACCATGTTTCCACTTGTGTTTTATTTCGTATATTTAATTCAATTAAAACTTGTTTCGTTGAAATACCAGATAATCGCATTTCAATAGCCTTCATTTTCACTTCGTATGGATAACTCACTCTTGTGCCCATAGAAAAAGCACCTCCTAATTGAAATTTAGGTATCTATACCCGAATTCAAACGAAGATGCTTTTTTTATTTGTCTATACTTTTGGGGTCAGTCCCGTTATCTATTCTCACTCTTTTAAATTGATTTAAGGTAGAAATTTATCGACGGTACGATTCGATACTTTCAAGTAGTGATCATTTATTGTCTTAATTGATTTGTGACCTGTTTGTTTTGCAATTGTCGCTAAATCTGCTCCCCTTTCATGCATATCTGAGACTAATGTTTTGCGAAAATTGTATGCAGTAAAACCTGTCCATTTTTTTAAATCGTTCAAATAAGCTCTTGTTGAAATTTCTCTACTTATATATTT
Organism: Viridibacillus sp. NPDC093762; assembly: GCF_050279675.1. Taxonomy (NCBI): domain Bacteria; kingdom Bacillati; phylum Bacillota; class Bacilli; order Caryophanales; family Caryophanaceae; genus Viridibacillus; species Viridibacillus sp. NPDC093762. The sequence goes on from NZ_JBNNUK010000017.1 coordinate 4,375, forward strand.
CTCGTGATTTCCATTAGAAAGGATACTACCAATTAAATAATCTTTAGGATGCAAGTTGTATTTTTTTATATACTCCTGAATCGCCATAACAGTATCTAGAGTCAGCCTTTTTTCTTCATATATCTTCTGCTTCTTCAAGTAAACATTCACTGATAAATTATCTAAATCAAAGTCTTTTATTTGTATACGAACCATTTCACTCGGGCGGTTACCTGTAATTAGATTAACTAAGCATATAGCTTTTGCACGTAAACTAAGTTTATTTATCTTCTTCATTAATTCATCCATAGGTAATGCTTTTTTTCCTTTTCGAATAGTTTGCTTACTATATTCTTCTTGTTTAAACAAACTTCTTAGATACTTTATTTCACGCTTAAAATCATCATCATTTTGAAAAACATTTTGAGTTTCTACTATTATATAGCGTTTTAATGCGCAGATGCGTTTTTCGAATGTGCTGCTCTTAATACGCTGCTCCTTAATACAATAGTCTAAAAAATCATACATAGACTCTTTTGATGTAGTTTGATCAGTGGTAACAAGATATTTTTGATACGCTCGAATATCACTTTGATAAGCTGAAGGTATTTCGTTTTCAAAAGCGATAATTTCTTGTTGACGATCTTGGTGGCGTTTTCGATTTAAAAATGCACTTTGATGTATTACGTTATTTTGAGATGACATATTTTCACGCTCCTTCATCTAAATCCCTTTTATCGCAATATGGACAAGTATGTAATTAAATATTGTTATCTTTTTTAATAGTTTAACATTTTACATTCCAAATTAATACCAGTTCTTAAAACATACCATTCTCGGAACTAGTAAAATTCTTTACGAAAACTTAATCATAATAGTTAATTATTTTAATAGCTATAAAGGGCATAAAATTTTAATACTTTCTCGATTTCTATAAAAGGATAAATAAAACACTTTTAATTATAGGTTTGAATAATTTCATAAATTTGTATGTTTCTGAAACACTCTGAGATGAATCGAGAATGGAGATAATGGGTAATGATAAAACTAGAATAGGTTCATCCGTACGCTTAGGTTTTGCTTAGCATATGTTTTCGTTAAAATGTGGGAGTGACCCGACTTCTATAAAAATACAAAAACACAAGTATATTTTTATTAATTTAAGTGTAATTGTCCCACTAACCACAGTAAACGTTAAATTTATAATAGAAAAAACCCAGACATTTTGAAAAAATTTGATCAAAATGTCTGGATAAATTAAATTTAGAAATTATTAATAAAAAGGTCAGTTTTATAAAAATTTAGATAATAATGTTTAATTTCCAATCAGCAAGTCTCTATATTTTCTTATCTCTGGTAAACGATGATTTTTTATAAATTCATCCCACTCATCAAAATTCTCTTTAGTACTTAATGTTTGATTTTGATATAGATAAACTGCGAGTGCCACAACACTTGATAATACTTCAAAATTTTTCAATGTAGAAATTATTATTTTTTCTTTTTTTATCAAGCTTATGAAATCATTTAAAAACTCTAGTAATAACTTACATTCATTTTCACTAAAAATAGAAGGAATATTTTTCATACAATATTTTAGAGTATCTGCAGCATTTTTAAAAATTTCATCAGAGCCATAATGTAGCATATTAAATAATTCTTTCTTCAAAGCATCACCATCGCCTAATATCTCTTTACTATTTATTAATACTAAATAATCATAAGTACAATGTGTAGCTACGTCCACTTTAGACTGATCTTTTGATTTTAAACAGTTCACTATATCCATTAAAGAATAATTAGTAGGTATTTTTAAACGTTCAAAACTTGGGAACAAATATAAAGATAAATCAGGCCTACTCTCATCAATTTTATTAAAAATCTCTTTTATTTTTTCTATATCTCTATCGTCTAAAGCATCTATTGGAACCACAGATAGGATATTATTTTTCAAACCAAGAACTGCTGTTTTTAAATAGTCTCGTACATACAAGAAACCATTATCCTCTTTGATATCTCGAAGTAATCCCTTTTCTTGACTATCCCACCACTTATAAAATTTATTAAGCCACTCTTTATAAAATCGACTATCAGGTATTTTTCTTTTTTGCTTTCCAATATAATCTGGGAATATCCCGTATAGCTCATTATAGTAATCATATACCGCTACATTACTGGAAAGCGTAAATCCTTTAAACCCTTTATTATAATTATAAAACGTAGGAATTTCTTTAGATAAAAAGAACTCTATACCATTCTCACTAATTTCAGACTTTGAGTTAATTATTTTATCGAATACAGCATTAAATATAAAATCGCTAATTCCTTGTTCACTATTCTTTTTTAATTCTTTTATTACTTCGATGAATTCATTTCTAATTGTTTCAGAAAGACTCTTAGTTTCTTCAAGGAAAGTCATTCTAATCAATGCACTTTCTTTTTTACTTCTATCTACACCTTCTTTAATATATCTAAGCATTTCTAAAATTTTATTCTCAGAAATCACCAAATTACAAATATCTTTTCTTTTAGAAAAAGGGACTAATAAAGGCTCAAAAAATTCATGCATATAAAGACTTTTATCAGTATTCCATTGACTAAATATATTTGATTCAATTAATTGTTCACAAAATAATTTTTGCTCTTCTTTATTCTTATCAAACATTAACCTTTCAATTAAATTCTCTAAAATATTTTTCACATTATCTTTAAAATTATCTTCATTATTTATAAAACTAATAATCTTTAAATCTATATCTTGCTTTGTTTCTTGAGATAAAGCGAAATAGATACGTGAAATTATTTCTAGTGCAACATCTACATTGATAATTGAAGTAGTTTCCTGTTTGATAGTATCCTTTAGCATCTCCACAAGAATTTTTAAATTATTTTCATCTAATTTATAAACGAACTCCCTTGAAAAAAATTCATCCATTTTCTTTACAGTTACATGTTGTATTCTCTTAATTTGAGAATACAGTGGATATTGAATTTCCAAGTTTTTTAAAGATAGTTCATATTGGAATCTATCACTTATTGTAAGATTAAATAATTCTTCAATTTGTAAAATAGCATATGAATCTAAAAGCTCTTGTTTAAAATAGTCCCCCATACTTGAAGAAATTTTACCTTTTCCTGGATCAAATCCTGGTGTTTCTTTAGTCCCCAATGTATACTCATATTTTTTTACCGAGATTAACATATTATAGAATTCTTTACCAACATTACAATTTTTTAAGTTTAAATTTCTAAGTCTATCATAACCATAGTCCCTCTCATTATTAATTTTCTTTAAAAGACTTAGAGCAATACTTTCTAAAGATAACAATCGATATTCATCACTCTGTATCGCTAATAAATTTCTAATAGTTTGTAGATATTCTTCAAGAATTTCTTTTGCTGCCTCTTTTCTAGAAATTTTTATAAGTATAGCTGCTTTTTTTATTCCCCATTCTATTTCCTTTTCTCCAACCTGCCATACATTTAATTTCTCTTCAACTTTATCTATGTTATTAAAAGCTAAATTAAAAAGTAACTCTTCATGAATAATTCTATGGCGGTGTAGTTTTTTAGACTCTGTATTTTCTAATAAATCCTTATATTTATAAAATTCTTCTTTATTACAATCTAATCTAGCTTCTTTTAATAAAACTAATAAAATATTATTAAAATTATTATCTAAATCATTTCCTATTTCTTCAATCAAATCTTTCAATTTTTTATGAGTTTCGGATACCAAAGGTATATAAAACTGATCATAGCACCAAAGCAACTCGTTTAAGTATTTAAAATCTGTTCCATTCTTTAAAGTGGCAATGCTATTAATTTTCTTATTTGCAAAGAATCTAATACTTTCAGCATTGGAGCGTCTAATGTCATCTGGCATAACTACCCATCCTGGGAAACTCTCTCTGTTATACTGTAAATCTTCTAAACTTAATTTAATCTTTCTATATGCTTTATAAGGCCATTTAGTCTTCTCTTCTCTATTTTTATAAGAGAGGAATTCAAATAAATCTGTGAACATTTCTTTATACGGATTTTTTTCTAATGAATATATTTCCTCAAAATCAATTAATGTAACTCCTATGGACTTCAAGTATCCTTGTCGACTTCTTTGACCATATCCAATCATATATATTTTAGGCATCTGGTCACCTAAATTATTTCTAACCCAAGTCGTCCATCTTTCAAAATTCGGATCATCGCCAGAGAAACCTACTAACACAAACGTAGTTTCCATAATTGATTGCTGAACCATATTAACAAATGGACTAAACCGTTTAGGATAACTTTCATAATCATTTTCAGTAAAAATAAACGGTCTATTAGATGGAAAACTGCCGTGTAATTTTATAATTCTAGGCGAAGTTGAATTTGGTATATCATTTACATCATAAATAACTTGATAGTTACGCTCATATACATTTCTTTTAGCACGTTCTAATAAAGTATCATAATTTGTAGTATAAATATCTGCCCAAGGAAGATTTAGCAATTTATAATGCAATGAATCCGGCTCATAATTATCATCAGGTATAGCCTCTTTCAATACCTCATCTAGACTTGCTCTTCCATATTCCTCTTCATATAGTTGTCCTATTTCAAGAACATCTTTATATTCAATATCTAAATGATGATTAAGATTTTCCGTTAACATTTTCTTTAAATCATTCCAAAGAGCTATTCCTGAAAAATTTTCTTCAATTTTATTAGCATTCAAGCTATATCCTGCACCTACCATTACCGAAACACGACTTTTTCCATCTTTAGACCACAAATTATCTCTAATTACTTTTAAGTGAGGATACATGGTTAATTTTTCTTGAAAAAACTCATCAATATTTTTAATACTCAATTATTACTCAACCTTTCTCAATAAAAAAAATATATATTTTCACTAAATTAACTTTTCAAACAATAATTTAGCCCTATGTTCAGCAATTTTCTTTCCATACTTTAACTTTAAGAAATTTATTTATTAAATGCAATCTTTCTTTATCCCGTGTACCATGGTTATCATTTAATCCACTTAAAATTAATTGAAAACAATACTTTTGGAGTCAGTATAGATGTATGGACACATTGAAGTTAAGTCCTTATCCTAGAAATTAAGAGAGGACGTGTCCGTAATGAAACAAAAACGTTACAACCAAGAATTCAAAGAAACAATCGTCGAAATTTATCGCACTGGTACGCCCGTCAATCAACTTGCCAGCGAATATGGTGTTACTGAAGTAACTATCTATAAATGGATTAAAGTACATTCCCCAATTGAAGGTAAAGAATCACTTACACCAGCTGATATATCAGCCATACAGAAAGAAAACTTACGCTTGAAACAAGAGGTAGAAATTTCAAAAAAGGCTATGACCATATTCGCGAAAAAGTGACGGATCAAGAAATTATCGAACATATTAATGAAGAGAAGGCACACTATCCTATTCAAATGATGTGCCGTGTTTTAAGTTGCCTAAAAGTACGTATTATCAGGCGGCCCATAAAAAACCTTCGGTATATCATTTGGAAAATCAACACATTACAGAACGTATTCATGAAATACATCAAGCAAGTGACTGTCGTTATGGAGCACCTAAAATCCACTATCTACTGGGTAAAGAAGGCTTTCAAGTAAGCATCAAAAGAGTACAGCGTCTAATGAAACGTGCTGGAATCCGTTCAACTATCGTAAAAAAGTATCGACCAACGCCAACTCAAGTTTTAGTAGAAGAACGCGAAAATCGTTTAAATCAAGACTTTCAAACAACATCAATTAATGAAAAGTGGGTGGCCGATATTACATATATTCACACATTTAAGGATGGTTGGTGTTATTTGGCTTCAGTGTTAGATCTTCATTCAAAGAAAATTGTTGGATACAAGTTTTCTCGTCAAATGACCGTTGAATTAGTCACGCAAGCTTTAGAAAACGCGGTTCAGAGTCAAGAGCCCCTTGAAGGGCTCATTGTGCATACGGATTTGGGTACGCAATATACAAGTGAAGCCTTCCAAGAGCAATTAAAGAGCCACGGTATGATTGCACCTTTTAGTAGAAAAGGATGTCCATATGACAACGCCTGTATTGAATCCTTTCACGCTACATTGAAAAAAGAAGAAGTTTATAGAAACAGGTATTTGAACTTTGAAACTGCAAAATTGTCACTCTTTCAGTACATTGAAAGTTGGTATAATCGCAAAAGAATTCACGGAGCAATCAACTACTTAACCCCAGATGAAGTAGAAAAATTATGTCGAGCAACTGCCTGACTTAACTTTTTTGTGTCCAAGATATTGACTTAGATCCACTTTTTATCTTGTAATTCAATTAAAAAGCATATTAAGTTTTAGACAGTACTCTATCTGAGTTAATTCAGGACATGGCTGCAAACGAATTATATATTAAGTTAATTATATACCTTGTTACTTTAAAAAGCGGACAATACTTATTGGAGAAGTTTAAAAAAGCGAAAACAATACTGGATGGACAACTTTTCGTGCGGTAAATGATAATGCACTATATAATAGAATAAACTCATACTACATTGGACGTGATGACATGGAAACAATGCATATTCCTATCGACGCTGAACGTATTATTAGTACTTCTAGTAAAGGCGATCAATCGAAATGGTGTATTAGCAACCAGTGGGTCAAACAAAATGAACGAGGTTATGAAGGACAAGCAGAAGTATTAGCTTCTTTCATATTTGAATGCTCAACTCTTGACCGTTCTAAATATGTTGTCTATCAGCCATGTATCATTCAATTAGCTGACGGTGAGCAATTTGATGGCTGCTATTCACTCGACTTTCGTGGAATAAAACAAGAACTGAAGTTACACAGCATACCAGTAACATTCCAGCTAGGAGGTAAAAAATGAATATGGGCACAAAAAAACTCAAACCAATACAGCTTGAGTTCTTTTGTGTGTGAATCTTGTAATTTATCAGAATGTTATAGACATGGAATTTTCTATCCACGCCTCGTATTTCGTTAAAAAATGGTTATTATTATCACAATGTTCAACATTGGAATAATTTGCAACCTTCGATTGTATCCGAATTTTTCTAGCTTTATTGTTACGGCATTGAGTCACAAAATCGCGTTTAATTGCCTTTGACCACTGTGAATCATGTTCTACCATTACACCAAACAATACAACGTCATATGAGTTTATTTGATATGTTTCATAAAACTCTTCAATCATTATAGAGCCTAATGCTTCTCTTAACTTTTCTTTAGGACCAATAATGATACGATCCGTATAGACCTCAACCTCATTAGTGTAAACGTCTACCGCCCAATACTCATTTAAAAACAACATAGTGAAAAACAATAACACACGTTCACCAGCATCATCTGATATAACGGTCAACGCAGCTTCAATCTCATGAAACTGCTGAACTGTTGCTAATGCAGCTTTTACATCACTGTTATGGTCAAACAGTTCATTTGCAATTATTAAAGCTTCACGAAGTGCATAATCTTTTTTGCCACCATTACTATTTAACATCATATTTTCCATATCAGTAAAAGTGACAACATGAATGTCTTTCTGAGCGGAAATGGCTTGGAAAGCAGGCTCATACAACTGATTGAAAACCTTGTCCGTCATATTTTTTTGTTTTCCCGAACCTGCACACTCTCTTAATATAACTTCGGGTATTACGACTAATTGAACGTCCTTGAACATTTGCTGCAATATATACTTATGATAGTCAGCACTTTCCCTTGTCGCTTTTGCCACGTCTGTCCAAACATTTGTGTCAAGCATAGCAATTTTTAAATCTGCTAAATTTGGTAACCCTCTTTTAACATATGAGTCAATTGTATTTTTATAAATGGTAGAATCCATTTAAATTTCACTCCTTCTCTTTTTCTCGGAGCCCTCCTAAATGATTCATATGCGAGTAATACGTGGTATTAATGCTCTGATAATCACTGGCTCGTAAATTTTCTCTAACAATTGGATCATCCAATAGTTCACTAACACTATCGAATAGAACACTTCTACTTGGTGTTAATAAGGACTTGTCAAAATCGCTAGGCAAATGCTTACGGTAATCATAATCAATAATTTCTACCGCTTCATTGAGCGTTATTAACTCATCCTGTGCTAACTTAATCACAAGACATTTATACGGTAATTTAAAGGTTTGTATTAACCGAATTACTTGATTTTCAAGTTTATCGCCTGCGTAAGTTTGTCGTACTTCTGCAAATACCGCCTTTAAAATAACACTATTAATCAACAATTCTGACGCAAATAAGTTAGCAATTCGTTCATTTTCATTTGGTGAACTTCCATCAGCAAACGTACGAACATTGGATGCTTTTATTTTATCAGCTTCAAAAAAGTAATGATAAAATTCGTGTGCCCATATAAAATTTTCATACGTCTTTGGTTGATTTGTATTTATATGAATAAAATAACGGCCATTTTTATAAGTAACTAAACCGCCGTATTCTAAGTCATCACTAGGAAACATTATCAAATTAGCATCTCTTGCTAAATAATTTTTAATTGCTTCAACAGGCGTATATCGGAATGCAATGCCTATTTCTTGCGTCTTATCGACATAAACTTGTACCTGTTGCAAGTAATCTTTATTCGTATTGATTATTTCAATTACGTTATCTTTATTAATCATGTTTTCACTTCCTTGAAAGAGTATCGAAACATCATTAAAATTCTAGGATATATAAATATTGAACAAGAAATACAAAGTTGTATAATGTTGCAATATTCGACATTAATCTATTTTATGCGTTTCATAGTAAGAAAATTAATCTTACCTGTATCAAAAAGATTTTAAATAAAGTTTTATATTTAACCTAGCTCTTTGGCACTTTTTAATGTATGAATCATATTAATTATTTCATCTAAAATTGTCATAGTTTCTCTAAATGCTTCGCTGTCTGTTCCGTTAAAACTAGCTGCTGAAAAATTCTTAATCGAATCAGCTTCTAGTTCTTCAAGAGTTCTTGGTAATTGAATATTTTCATTGTAGAAATAAAATGGATCTTGAATACGAAATAATTTATTTAATTTTGGAATACTCTTATTAATATCTCCCTCCCCTTTTATTAAATTATAAAATGTAGCTTTTGGTATTCCACTGCGCTCATAAACCCATTTTTGAGATTTACCCACAGCATCAATATAATTCTTTACATTCCTTGCTACAATTACATTAATATCTCCTTCGTTAACCCTATAGTTACCCACATAATCACCCTCCGATTATAATTATAGAGAATTGGAATAGACATGTAAAGTTTTGAGTGTAGATTCTTGTACTTGATTCAATAAATGATCAACTTTATTTTTTTTTTTTTAAAAATGTATATAAAAAAGTACAAAAACATAGACTTATAAGTTGAGACAAACACTTAATAACCTGATTTTGTAAAATAAAAAAACGTATGCGAAGAAATGCAATACTTTACTCATACGTTTTTTATACTAATACTAGATAATTTAATGCTATATCTGGGCAGGTTAGCTCAATAAGAATTTTAAATATCTTGAAATTTATCTTTTAACCTTAAAGAAACATAAGTATTAAAATATTCTGCATGGTCTTTATCTGTTACACTTTTAAAATCTTTAAAACTCTCATAGTTCTCACTAATATAAGTTATTAAAGAAAAAACTAATAGAGCATAATCAAAATAGATACCACTAAAAGTTGTCCAATAGTTCCCATTATTTGTTCTTAGAATTTTATTTAAACTTACATATAATTGATATATTTCTTCGTTCTTTATATTAAACCATTCTTCGTTTAATATACGTTTAGTAGCATAATCATGTTCATCAGAATTTACAAAAGGGTCTTCTTTTAAAGACTCATGTAATGCTAATGTTAATCGATAAAACATGTTACTAAGAAGGTCAGCTACTCTTATTAATCCATTTACAGATGAATCTTCCTCATCGGAAACTAGTTTAAATGCTTGTTGCTTTGCAACATTAACAATTCTATTTGCTCCTTCTGGATCAATCTTTAGATTTACCGTATTTATATCAATATTTAGTTCTTCTAATAACTTAGTTAGACCAATAAAAAGTGGTTTGTAGTCCCATTCATATTTTTCTCTTGGATTGGTTTTAATATGTGCACTTTCCAAAATAATTAACATTTCTTTCAAAGCTGGTAATTCGTGTTCTTTTCTTTTAATACCAGGTATATTTCCAATAACTGTTTTCAGCATTGATTTTAGCTTTTCCAAAAATTCTTTAGAACTCATGCTACTACTTGAAAATAATCCCGATAAAAATTCTTCATTTCTATAATTAAAGAGAAATTTAGTTAATGAATAGATAAGTGCTTTTTCATTTATTGCACCCATCGGAAAATTAATTTCTTTAAAGTATTGAGTAACTAAATATTCGGTTTTACTATACAAATGGGTATGTAATATAACTTCTTCACTATCCAGTAATTGAAACAAATTAGAATAAACCTTTATCGTATTTGGTTTAAATGAATTAAAACCAAATTTAAAATTGTTTTGCTTAATAACACTACCTTTAAATTCTTGACTGTCATCGAGACCGTATATAGTTTTTAGATATCTTTCAATTATTGAATATTGGTGAAGATATTCTAGTTCTTTTTCTTGTTTAAAACCCCAAAATAGCCCTACAAATAAATCATTATTAGAAGGTAAATATATATTTAAACCTTTTCCGTCTTTATGTGTAATAGCCCTATCATGAGATGATTCATCAAAGTAAAAGTTGTAGATAGTCATTTTAACCTCCAAAGTAAAAAGTAATGCCCATTTATGGAAACTACTTATATGTAATAAAGCGGTTACAGTCTGTATTAAAGTTTAAATTGTATCTCCTTCTCGCTTTTTCGCTTATTTAGCCTCCTCTAACAAAAACAATTTTGTTAAAAAGATTTTGTTAAAAAGACTAAATCGCGGAAAAGGTTTTCTTTTCCCTTCTCTATTAGCATATTTTACTCTTTTCCAGTAAACATTCTTAATATTCTTCCGGTCTTATCCGAATCAACTTGTAGTAATCGATTTAATGCATGAAAATATCTATAAAGTTCGTAAAGTAATTCAATTCCCTCAATAATATTTCTGTTTAATACATTTCGCTCAAAGAATTTTCTGTTTTCCTGTATTTCTTTATTTGCTTCTTTTATGAAATCTAATTCATCCTCAAATTGGGGCTTTTTAGGATTAAATACTCTACTGAAACAATTTTTTGTGAACAAAAGTTCCTCATAGTATTCAACTTTATTTATTCTAGTTTTCGTTAAAACCTTCATCAATTCATACTGGTATCTTGAAAACCATAAGGTAATATTTTGATTTTCTACAGAGAGTAATCTACTAAACTCATTTACAATCTCAATTATTTCTGGGATGTCATTAAATAGAATATAATCTGAATCTCTATCGCCCCATCTTAATTTTTTTTCATTATTAAAGTGAGATTCTATAGCATATGGATATCGTTTAATTGTCCAATAGTCTAAAAGTGATTCACGACACCTAACAGCATACTCCAAATTTTCTGATCCTTTAACAATCACTTCCATGGTAATATTGGTGAGATGACGATGCAATTGAATAACGTCTTCCAACTTTTTTCGATTTGCCTGCGCAATGGAACGACGAATTACTCCTTTACTGCTAGCGAAATACCAAAGGAAAAGAATAAGAACAAATACAACTAATGCAGAAATTTTTGTAAAGTGTTCCCATAAGAATGAACTTCCTTTAATCCATGGTTGTTCTTTGAAAATCAATAATTTTATATCTTTTGCCATATCATTCGTAACTACTGTTAATAGTATTGCTAAAATTACTGGTAACCTAAACATACTGGCGTACATAGTTTTGATATTATCCAATATCGTAGAACTTACTATAAAATTTCTTAGTTCCTTTCTCCGATCGATAGAATACGAAATCCACCCAAATCGCATATTATAAGATAATTTATTAAAACTATATTGGATACGCACAAGCTTAACTAATAGCCATAACCGTTTCCTTTTAACTGCGTATTGTGTAAGTTTCGTATAAAAAAATTTGAAAACATAATTCAATCGGAACCAGAATAAGTCCCAAATCAAAGCTACAAACAGTACCTCAATCCAATATATTGCAAACAGTCCAAACCACTGACCTGACCATTCCCAATTAGAATTCCAATTAATTACTATATGCCATATTTCCTGTAATGTGTAAATATGAAAGATATAGAACATCCCAAGTATACATGTTAATAGAAATAGTAGGTCTATCAATAGGGTTTTTTCTACATTTATAAAATTTATCCATCTTTCCATTTAGTTAATCAACCTCACGTTTATAGATTAATCTTGAATATCAATTTTATTAGAAATATATATGTAACGATAAAAAAGTAACAATACATAAGAAAATCCCCTTCAAAACGAAGCGGATTTATAGTCTAGAAGATATAGGTAAGGATATCACTCCTTGATCTCCGGTAACTACATCTTTTCTGAAAAATATGAATAGGTTTAATTTGTCTTGATAAAGGATATGGGAGTTCCTAAGTCTTGCAAATCCTTAATGCAATCGAATATATACAACAAAAAATAAATAACTCCAAATACTAATACAGTTGATAATGTCATCTTATTTCCCATGACATTTTTTGAATTTTTCCCCACTATTACAGGGGCACAAATCGTTTCTACCTACTTTGAGCTCTTTATTACCTATAACATATTTTCTTTCTCTCCAAGCAATATCTAATAATCCATTTTTCTCGTAAAAAAAAAGATTCCATTGTTTTTGAAGTATGCCTCCATATTTAATATTAGTTCTTCCGTCTATGTTATAGTCAACCATACATACTAAATTTTCATTCGAATGTAAAAGGTTCTTGTCCTTCCTTTTATCGTCTTTATACACATTCAAATAAATAGAATCTGCATCCATGGTTCCATGTTTTATTTTTGTTTTAGAGGAAGGGGGATTTTTTATTGTTTTAATCCAATTAATAGACTCATTTATAATTTTTAAAAGTTCTTGCTTTTCTTCAATATTTCCAATATAAAGTCTAGCTTTTAGTCTCTTTCGACCTTCAAGACTAACATCTTCAATTTCCTTAACATGGAATTGCTCTTTCTGATAATTAGGATACTTATAGTATTTTATTTGTGACATATTAACATCTTCGTCGGATGGATTGGCAATTTGTATATCTCCACGTTTAATTATAGCTTCGATACATTTTGCCATATTAGTATAATCATTTAAGATAGAAATAATTTCAGATTTTTTAAATCTAACCCAAGATAAAAGTAACCGGTCATTTTCAAAATTAATAAAGTATCTTTCATAATCAGGATAAATATCATGTATTTGTACAGTAATTTCAAGCGCTGTTTGTATTAGAAAAGTTCGATCAGTGTCCGATACTTTAAAATTTATATTTAACTGTTTTTTTTCAATACTATTATCATTAATTCCCAAACAACTAATATCAGGTAGACTTAATTTTAACCCCCAATAATTAAATGCTACATATTGGTTTGATAAGATACTATTTTGGTCAAGACTATCAGTGTGTTTTAGCAGAAATTCTGATAACCCCAAAAGGATTCCACTACAAGTGTCGTATACAGAATCAATAAGGTTATCAAATTGATAATAATATAGATTTTTCATCTGAACACTTTTCCCACTAGTATACCTGAATCCAATACTTTTTCCTTCTTCCGTAGTTAATACAGCACCATGGTTAATTGAATTTCGGATATCGATATCCACATCTGCAGTTAAGTGTTCAAAATTATTTTTATTTAATGCTTCACATAGGGGTTTTAACTTCTTCTGAACGCTATAATCTTTATCGGTGTATTGATCTAATATTAATATTATTGTTCTATATAAATTAGTTAAACAACCTTCAACGATTGAAATGTAAGTTGGTAACCTATATAGTCGATTTTTTAGTTGATGATTCATGCTAATATCTGATAAATCATTTATTGTTTCTGTTACCTGTTTATACGTATCAAAGGCAATATAAAAATGTTCCAATATCTCACTATTAATATTTAATTTATCAGAATCTGTTGAAATTACTTTATCTAATTCGGTCAATGTTTCACGATATACATTAGTGTCAAAATAATAAGAAGGAGCTTCATTTATAATAAACCAAGCTACGTAAAAAAACTCCTGAGAAGATGTATTCCAATCTTGTTCAGTTTTTACCCTAAATTGTTCTTTAAATTTTTGCATATTTACTTTTGAATAATATCTCTCGACACAATACTCATAAAATGTATTTATTGAATCCAATTCATTCGGTCCTTTCAGCCTACTTTTTAAAATGTAGCTTAAATTTATTTGGCGTTTCTTCTACTATAATTCCCTTTGCATGTCCCTAACTTTCCATAGAAAATCCCCTTTAGCATATACATCGCAATTATCAACTGTAGTTGTGTATTCTTTCTCCGTCGTATCGATTAATGTTAATTGAAATTGAAATGTTTCATCAGCACATCCATATTCATCCATATTTAGTCGTAAGCAATCAGAAGAATTAAAACCAAACAGGAAATTCCCACATATTTCAGTCCTAGGAACTAAATATAAGCGATAATCAGTCCCTAAAAATTCTTTCTCGTATCCAAATAAATAATGTTTTGAACGTACATTACTATCACTTAAGACCTCTAACAAGCCACTTTTAATAGTCATAGGGAAATCTGTTAAATTACGGAATGAACATTCTAGAAAAGCACAACCATTCTTAACATCGACAGCGCTTAAAATAGGTGTTAAAATACGCATCTCAAATGGCTGCTGTTTATAAAATCTCTCAAAATCACTTCTTAACGCAAAACCATTGCTGGTATTACGGCGAACAAAACAAGCACCAATATGTAGTTTTCCGAATTGCTTTTTCATCATATAAGGCTGATGCATAGGTGATTTGATTTCTAGTACAGCGAGCAGTTGTTTCTGATATGAAATATAATGGACCTCAGAATTAATAGTTGGCTCAATGTTTTCAAAGAAGAGTTGGTGGAATGTAGAAGGATCGACGCAGTGATGTTCTTCAATCCCATGAATTATACAAGTCCCTCTTTCATTTTGTTTGACACCCATTACAATATAACGAGAACCATCAACTAGAGCATTAGCCATACCTATTACATCTTTTAAAAGTTCCTCATATTGTTCTTTACGATATATTGTTTTTTTAAAATCTAAGTAGTCTGTTTCTTTTTTATGTACAAGTAATGATTCCAATAGATCGAGATTCATGTTCAGTCTCCTTTGGTTTTTGTATTAAATATTTTAACATTAGATAAATAGTAATTACCAATTTAAAATAATTACCAATTAATACACTACCTATTTACCATTTTATTGTCTCCTTTTATTTGAAGAGTCGATTATTAAAATAAGAATGCTGAGCTGGCATCGATTTTCGATAATGGACTTAGTCTGCTATCTGATAAAAATGACAATGTACTTGGCAAACCATTAATCATTTTAAAGCGAAGTAAATCACATAACAAAAATAAAAGGTACCTAATATAATAGGAACCTTTCAATAACTTCTAATTTTTTTCAAAACTACATTTAAAGAGAACTGGTCTTTTATTTATAAGATTCCCTTTTGACGAACCTTCAAATGGAATAATGACATCAAAAAACCTCTGCTTTTCAAATCCAACATATTCAACAAACGCTAAATAATATTTCTCGCGTTTCTCCATTCCAACATTCAATTCTCGTTCAGTTAAAAAGAAATCAAATGTTCTTTTTCCACTTAATGAACTTCCCTTTACCTCAATAAACTTTTCTACAAGATCTCCATTTAGGTCAATATCAACACTTTCAATATCGTACCTCCCCGTCCCCCTCTATACCCTTCCTAAAATATCCTATAAATAATAGATGGTTAGGTGGTTGATGTACTGGACTATAGACGTGATCTCACTTATTCCATTTCATTTCTTTTCTTTCTTTGTTTGCGTTCATTCTCTTTCTTTCATTCATTCTGTTGTCCTTTCCCTTACTGTTGCCTCACTGGCCTTCTGTGCTGTTCAATTCCATTTTCTTTTCCCCGTTCTATCCCTTTTCGGCTGCATAGCCTTGCTATGGCCCTTATATTGCCTACATATATATCTATATTTCTATATAGCCTTATGTATTGGCCTATAATATATTCCTTACTTTTCATTGATATATTTGATTGACGTTAAGGTCTTGCTGTTGTTGGCCCTGTTACTGTCAATCATATCTGTTAACAATTGATTGGTGAATTTTTATAGGGAATCTAGGAAAATAGGTAATTTAAGGGTATAATATAAGTACTATACGGGGTGGTGGCTTGAACGTAAGCCATCATCTGATGTGTTTAAACATGGCCTCACCCTTAAAAAAAAGGATGGGATACTATGGAAAAATTTAATGGATTATTGTTGGTTAGTGTACTTTTGATTTTCGGGGTCACTGTAATGGGTGTTAGTGGAAACTTGGGTTCACTTAGTGATGTTCTAGCTTCACTTAGTGATGTACTAGACTCATTTAATGGGATTATACAATCGCTTGGTGAGTCAGCGGGGCCATTCAGCATATCAATATATACCGTTTTCCGTAAGGAACGTAAATAGAGGTACATAGGAAATCCCCCATTCTTTGGGGGAGATAGTTCCTTACCTACAAATTCAGATCCAATTTAAAATTAAAAATAAAGTGAAGGGGGGGTGTTGCCATGACAAAAACAAAATCTATTATTCGAGAATCTATTATTCGAGATCCATTTAACAGATTGCCAATCTAATATGTAAAAATCCTAGAATAAAGAATGATCGTTTCATCTTTTCTAGGTAACCCATAGTATCCCATAACCTTTTGTATAGTCCCCTTCCTTTTTAAGGTTGGGGTTTTTATTTTCTCTGATAACACAAAAAGTATCAAAAAGTTGACACTTGTTGACACTACATAAAAAGCCCTGTATTATAGGATTAAGATAGCATCAAAAAGTCGTATCAAATAGAATCTATAAAAAAAGGGGTAATGCATAATGCTTTATGGCTATGCAAGGGTATCAACTAATAAACAAGAATTGGACATTCAAATAAAGGCTTTAAAAGAGGCTGGCGCTACTAAAATTTATAAAGAAAAGATCAGTGGGGCTAAAACTAACAAAAAAGAATTAAACAACTTACTAGACACTATTAAAGCTGGTGATACGTTAATCGTCACAAAGGCTGACCGTATAGCACGTTCTTTATCTCAACTAGAAAAGGTGGTCACTGATCTTACTAATAGAGGTGTAGCAGTTCATATTCTAAATATGGATATCTTTACAGCCGTAAACATGGAAAATCCTATGACTAAGCTATTATTCAATGTGTTAGGGGCATTTGCTGAGTTTGAAAGAGATATGATTTTAGAACGTACTCAGGAAGGTATTAAAAACGCTAAAGACAATGGTGTTAAGTTTGGTAGGAAGTCAAAAAAATACGTTATAGAGGGAGCTTTGTTACACGCTATTGAACAGGTTGAAGCTGGTACAATGTCACAGCCTGAGGGGGCTGAATTTGCTGGGTGTAGTGTTGCTACATTCAAAAGACGATTAAAAGAATATAGAGAACAACAGGCAACACTTTAAAAGTCGTCTTTTTTATTTACTGTAGATTGTGTGTAAAAAAGTTACGGGAGGGGCTGTGTAAAAGAGGCATACAAGCGATATTTCGCACATTGGGGCATACCTCTAAACAACTATAAATCCAGTAACCACGTGATTTATGTACTTTAGAATGGTTGTGCATGACTTAATTAAAGTCCTTATTATCCTTTATATCTTCGACCTTTAAATGATTATTAAAATGTACCATCTCACCATTCTTTATATCCCTAATTTCAATAGTTCACTTGTCACGTACATTGGAATAGGTATACTCTGTTACATCACGTAAAATCCTCTTCACTTCTTCATCAGTGAAAGTATGTATTACTTTACGTACCTCTTTTAAATTTTTAATTCTCCTTATAGGGTTATTTGGTTCATCAATAAATTCTTCTTCAACTAAATCATAAAAGAATACTCTGAGTGTGGCTATACTGCCGTTAATCGTAATAGCTTTCTCTTTTCCTAACTGCTGACAATAACGAATATACTGTTTAATATGTATTGGCTTAACTTCTTCAAATTCAGTAATATTAAACTTTTCAGCCATATAGTTACGCCAACGGTTTAAACGATATTTACAGAGTGATACGTATTCCTTTTTACGTTCCTGTACTTTTTGGTTTAATTCAAAGTCCTCTATCAGTTCAATGATTTCAGCCAAACAAAAAACTCCCTTCTACTTAGTTTTATTGAAACTAAATAAAAGAGAGTTTAAATTAACATATAAATAGTTGTACGTTAGAAGTGATATCAATAGCTAAGAACACCCAATAAACATTGAAATACCAACATTTATAGCGTATCAATAACCTCGCTTACTAATGACACGTGCCACGATTATCAAATACAAAGGGGAAACAATTCTAAGGACTTCGATCATTGTTAAAGTTTTTTTATGCATACCTGTTTTCTGTGAGTTTGATGTGCTTATGGATGTATTCTAATGGTTGCTATTACAGCAGCCATTTTATATTGGTAATTTTTTAAGACTAGGCAGGTGCACCTGTCGCAGAGGGGGAAACATGGAAAATTCTTTTTTGGATAGTGTATAAAAAATAATTTTCTTGGCAATGCAAAAGCAGGTTTAAATTCATTTTTTTTGCAAATAATATCTATATAAAGGGAAATTTCAAACCCTTCTAACTATCAGGCAAGATACTAATGTTCAAGATATATTTATTATGACTAAAACCAACTCAAAGTTATATTTTACAACAAAACTATCAATGATATAAAAATTCAAAAAGAATGGAGGAGATGAACATGAGAAAATGGATGGAAAAAGTAAAACAAATATCAATGAAGGTATATGGATATATGAAATTTATGGCTACAGTTGTTACTTTATACATGTTTTTTGCAACTGTTTTAATTTAATAGATTATAAATCTATTAATTTGTATTTTAAAGGACCTTTCAAGTCGTTTGGATGTAGGTATGTAGGTCGGATATCAATGTCGTATTTATTCTAAGACGCCTTAGAAGGGTTAATTTTATGTATTAACTAGAGAAAAATTAAAACACTATAGCACAAGTATTTTTGTATTATTTAATTATGTGAAACATAAGAAAATCCCCTTCAAAGTGAAGAGGATTTATAACCTAAAAAGTTATAAGCAAGGACGGCACTCCTTGATCTCTGGTAACTACCACTAGGTAGCGCATGGGGAACCTTTCCCACCTCAGATAACTTTTATATATCTAATATATTCAAGATTCTTTATTAATAACCATTAATTAGCTTAACACTTTCATTATATTACTTTTTCTCTATAATGTAAATTAAAATTGACATTTTTTATTTAATGAAAAATGAAAATGGGTGAATTCGTCCAATCCGTAATCTCTTTTGAATTTTATCAGTACCATTATTTAAAATAAAAAAAGAACTCAAAAATAAACCACTTTCCTTATTCAATTTGATAGGCAATATAACGTGATCGTTTACCACTTTATATATTTCTACTGAATTTGGTTCCTTTGGATTTTGTCCTGCATAATCCGGATTAGCGATCATATCTGGTATATCCTGATAGTAAGTCATAAAATCACTCCAATGACCCCTCTTTACTAAATGCTTTAATACGCCGGGCGGCATAAATACATTAAAAGATACGCATTCAAGAGAGTAATGATCAACTAAGCATTTTGGAATAACTCCCACCAGTTGAGTGTCAGTAGCCTGGGGATCTATAATTATTTCATCCCACGTTGTATAATAGCTGTCGCCTTCTCCATCATCGTACATTTCTAAGTATTCCTCTTGAGAAATATTAACGTGTAAGCAAGCATCTGAACAATAGGTATCACCTGCATCTATTACATAGCCTTCATTCATTACCTTATCGCACTGACGACAAATACGATACGGTAAGTCTGTCGTACTATCATCTAGTATTTCCTTTAATGGTTTATTAAATAACTCCATTACTTTTGCTATTGATAGTTTCTGATCTACAGTAAGGTTGTTGTAGTCAAGACGCTGTATTTCAATCACTTCCTCAAGGGTTGTACGGTCTAATGTCAAATTGCAATTTATCACTTTAAAAACTCCCTTTCGCACAACAATACAAAATAACAGGTATTATTGTATTTATTTTTCTAGTCTCTTTTCGTCTTTGTAATAACACTCAATAGCAAATGGACACGTACCGCATCTACTTGATGGATTCGACTCGAATATGTCCATTTCTAATTTAGGAAACATCATTACTTCTTTTACTTTCATATCAATTTCAATAGCTAGGTCATAAGCCCACTTACGGGAAATTTCCATTTCTCGTCTTGTGTACTTAAACTTATCTTCCTTCCTGAATCTTAAGAAAGATAAAGTGGCGATCACTGTATCGTACCCGAAGATTTTACTTACGGCCCAAGCATACAAACCCATTTGATGAGTTGATGTAACATCGTATGGCACTCTATTTGTTTTCCAGTCATACAGGCAACCATCCTTTGTTAAAAGGTCAATGTAGCCTTGTATAATAGGTGCATTTAATGTTGGGGCTAAAGGTAGTTGAAAGTGTTTTTCAATCTCTAATACTCGCTTCTCTAAACGCTTCACTGGTACTTTCGCAACTAATCTTGCCATTGCATCTTTCTGCAGGTCAGGATGAAAGTTGGCTTCTATGAAACCACTTATTAAAGAATCTTCTAGCATTGCCCCTTGGAGTCGTTCTTCTGCTGCTTTATGAACACCTTTACCGAGAGCAAGAGGTAATGTCTCGATTTCTTCATATCCATCTACATACTTTTTCTTAAATCGAAAAGGACACGTTTCGTATAAAGAAAGACGAGAGTAAGAGAAAATCATTATTTTTTACTCTTCATAAAAAAATCGTCTGTAGCAAAGAATCCACTTTCAATTAATTTATGGAGTTCAAAATCAATTTCATCTAAATCCTCTGTGTCCATTTCTAAAAATACAGCTACCAATTTATCAATTAATAATTCGAGGTAGTTAAATATATCCTCATTATTTGTATAGGTGTACATACTTTCATAACCAAAGTTTTCAAAGTGATAAAACGATATATCCAGTTCAATTTGAAGAGTTCCTATGGGTACTGAATCAAAATGTTCTATATCGACTCCACCAATTAAACCTTTATATACGCTTATATTTTCTTTTGACGAATAGATACGCCTAACTTTCATGTATTTATTAACCATACAAATGGCATTTTCTAAATTCATTTTGTTTTCCTCTTTCTTGGTCAAATTTTTATAAAAAAAAGCCGATTGTCTAAGAAAACAATCGGCTTTTAAATCAATCAGAACTTATTTTGTTTAGAATGGAAGGTCATCATCTGAAGGGAGTTGTGCGAATGGATCATCGCTTACTCGACTATTACCCCCACCATTTGTTGTACCGTTTTGCTGTTGGTACGAAGAATTACCTCCTGGATTTTGCTGTCTGTTTTGCTGTGGTGAATTGTTGTAATTCCCTTGTTGTTCTGAATTAGCAACCGGGCGACCATTCCCTTGTTGTTGCTTAGAATCAAGGTATTTTATATTACTTATAATCACTTCTGTAATATAGACACGTTTACCATCGGGATCTTCATAGTTACGAGATTGGATTCTACCAGTAACACCTAGTTGAGAACCCTTTTTCGTATTATTGGCTAATGCTTCTGCTCGCTTGTCCCAAACTTGGCACAAAATAAAGTCCACATCATATTCACCATTAGCATTTTTGAAGTCACGTTGGACTGCTAAAGTGAAGCTACCTGATGCTTTTCCAGTTGGTGTGAAACGTAATTCCGCATCCTTTGTTAAACGGCCAATTAAATTTACTGTATTCATATAAAACTCTCCAATTCTTATTTTCTTTTTTAATCAGCTCAATTATTTTGCTGATATTCTTTATCTACATAGCGAAAGTTAAGAAAAAGAACTCGTAAAAATATACCTTCCATGTCAAAGTCCATATCTACATATGAAGCTTTCCATGCCATACGAGCAATCTCTGTACCTTCTCTAGCCCAACTGCAGCGATCTTCTTCATTTAAAATGAATTCCGATACGATCTTACTGTAGGCTAAATAGATACCTGTTTTTTCAGCCATATTCATAATTAGCTCAAGTTGTTCAGCTTTTTGTTCTTCTGAATAATCAACAAAAGAAGCTACTAGGAACATAGCAAACAGTTTTCTTAATTCACTATTTTCATGTTGTTTCCAGTCCGTAAATATTTCATCACGTTTTTTTTGAAAGCCCTCTAAAGAGCTTCGTTTATATTCATCCCATCCGATTTTTTTTAGCTGATAATTATTCAAGGTATATGCACCATGTTTTTTCTTACCATTTTCTTTTTTCGGAAAGTATTTTTCTTTAACAACTTGATAAGGTGTATTAGTTAAACGACTCTCAAAATCGAGAACGCCACCTTTAACACCGCAATACCAACATTTGTAGACATTATCATGAGTATTTAAAGATAAATACCACTTGTCCTTATTACCATCCTCATTACAGAATGGACATTTACATGTTGTTTCTCTTTTCCCATAAGTACGAGGGTTGAAAGTTAATCCATTTTGTTCTGCAATTTCTATAATCCTGGGTAACATTCAACCACTCCCCTTAGAGTTTTTTATAGTTTTACAGCTTCTAACAACTTGAATGTATTTTGTTCAGTAGTAGCAATGAGTACCTTTTGGTTCTCTTTACCATCTAGTTTATTAGCTTCATCTAATTTTGCTTGACGAGCCATAATCAGAACGCTTACACCATTTTCATCAACTACCGCAATTCGAGCTGTTCTTTCATTTTTAGGAGTAGTTACATACTGAATCCCTTTAAGTGAGTATTCAACAAACTGCAATCCGCTTTGTTCTTGCTGTTGCGGTTGAATTTGAGTTTGTTTTTCAGCTTGTTGTTGAGGTATTTGTTGTTGTTCATGCTGTGACACATTATGTTGAGTCTCGTTTTTTGGCTGAATATTAGCATCCTGTTGTGTAGCTACTTTTTCAGCATTTGCAATCCAATGTTCGAGATTTGTTTTAACTGGCTCGAAGTCATAGTCTTTCATGCTCTCAAAACCGTATGCGTTAATTTTTGAGATAACATCATTTACATTGACAGAACGTAATTTAGCCAGCTTTTCAGCTAGTTTCATTAGAAAATCTCTATGTTCATCACTCATTTGAGGTGCTAACTGTTGTTCTTCTAATCTGCGTTGATAGTTGTCAGGATCATCACCATCTGTCGCAATGTTAAATTGCTTTAAGAGAAAGTTCTTTTCTGCATATGTAAGAGCTTTACCTACGCCTTTTTCCCCTGCAATATCAACACCTTGTGAATAGAATGGTACAGTTACTTCTTCACCGCTTTCAGGATCACACCAAACAAATTCTAAATCCAACTCCGTAAAATACGTTGTCGTGATTTTATTCTTTTCGTATTTATCCACGTTTTCAACACTTGTTTCAGTAACTTTATGTCCAATAATGCGTGGCATAAGTACTAAACCTACATTATCCAACTCTTTACGTACTGCACCCACAACTTGTGATGCTGACACGTAGCTGTACTGTTTGCTTTCTGCTCCTTTTTGTAAATAAGGACTAATATTCTTTCTTGCTTCTAATAACTTTCTATAAACATTTTTCGACATACCCGATCTCTCCCTTTAATTGATTGTATTTTTATATATATATAAATCCGCTAAGTAGCGAAGATTTACCGAACTATCGTTTTTGAACACAAAAAAATCCGACAAAACATCTTTTGTAAACAAAAGATAGTTCTATCGGATTTCTAATTAACTTTTAATTTTTTGGCACAAGTGCCCGTTACATTGTCCTTCAGTGGGACGTAACGAATGGTTTTATGCCAATCTCCTGACTTCTCCATAAACATTGTTTATACGGTCGGCATTTGGCTTCTACTACATACGGAATAATCATCTAGTTCATATTCGCTAACTGCGTATGTAATAGCTAATGGTTTAAGTGTTGCTCTGCATATATAATATCAAACCATTAGCTATGTTTCAACTTTTTTTGCATAAACAGCTAAATGTTCTTAATTTTTCTGCATCAAGAGTACAGTTAGGTGAACTCGTCTTTAATCAACTGATTATTTTCAGCATCTAAAAAATACATTTTATTATTAACGCCAGTTTCCAATTTGAGAAAAATATCAGAATCCAATGCAACTCGTAGCTTTATTTGGCTCTTAGCTAGTAAAGGTATCAGAGGTTCAACATATTCTTTTTTCTCCGTAATAATAATCATACGTTTAACAAAGTCCTCGTCATACAACAGATAGCGTTGTAGATCAGCTCCCTTGTCATTTAAAACATATACGTACATATCTGATTTTTTAGTTCTTATGATACCAGTAAACGGTTGCTGCACCTTCCACATTTCAAATTCAGAAAAATACTGATATAGATTGTAAAATGACAAGCATTTCAAAATACTCTTTATTTCATATTGTGACCAATAATTTTTATGGTAATGAGGATGATTGACGATTTCTGCTCCTAATTCGCCAAGTGTAAAAATCGGTATGGTTTGGTTGTTACGGACAACAGTGTGCTTAATTATTTTTTTTTCAGAAATCATTTTGTCAGCTTTTTTACGAGTTAAGCCGAATAAAAGTTCAGCCTGTTTCGAGCCGATTATAGGAACGACCATAAGGGCTTTTAACAACTTCATTTCGCTTTTGTTAGTTCCTGATTTTCTTTCATTTCCAGTTACTTTCAATTGCTCTACCCAATTAACCGACCATTCATATGATGATAATGAATATGGACTGATTGTTAAATCCATGAGCTACATTTTACGCACGATTTTTGTTGTCATTTGTTCTCTTTCAGCGCTAATATTTAACACTCGCACCAATACACGCTCACCGATTTTTACATCCTCAAATTTCATATGATTAGCCAGTGAATCGACACCATCTGTTAAATTCACGAAGATACCGTATTCTGTAATTCCTGATACTTTTCCAACGTATTCATTACCTTTCAAATAACGTTGAGCTTGACCTTGCCAGGGATTAGGTAGTGTCTGCTTGATACTTACTTTAACGTCTTGCTTTTCTTTATCGATGGACAATACTTTTACTTTAATGTGATCTCCAACTCTTGCTTCATCATGAATGTTGTTAATCCATCCGTAACGAATTTCGCTAGGACTAATTTTAGTTTCAATTCCACCAATGTCCACGATAATAGCGTTAGACAAGATTGCCTGAACAACTGAATGAATTGTATCGCCCACTTTAATATTACGTAATGTGATTTCAGCGCTTTGCTTTTTAGCTTCTAGTCTACTACCGATTACAATTTCATTTTCTCGATCAAAGTTTAAAATCTTAAAGTTTACAACTCGGCCTGTTAAATAGCGTAATTCGTTTATGTTAGTTGTACCTGAATGTTCTGCAGGGATATTTACTCGAATTGTACCAAGTTCACATATAGCGCAAGATTTGCCTGCAATATTTTCAATACCTTTAACTTCTGCGCTTAAGATAAGGTTGTTTTGAAAAGCGTTGTATACATCTTTCCAATGCTTATCAATTACTCTTTGACGTTTATTCTCCAAAACCTTTTCAGGGCTGAACCCTTCAATTAATACACCTTGTAATGCTTGTAAGTCTTCTGCATGTGCCATTTTTATTTCTCCTTTTTATTTAACTATCTGTTTTTTAAAAAATGCTCTTACAATGTCCATTAGTTACGATTGATGTTCATTCAGTAATTAAACGAAGGGTACAGTCCCCCTTTCAATGTGCTTTGGAATATTAATCCCAAAAATCGTCTTGTATCTTGCTTTGTTGCTGTTTCATCTGCTCTAAATCTTTTTTTTCTTGCTTGGATAAATTCGCATTTTTTTCTTTTGAATTATGTCCATTATTATCTATTTTACCCGAAATTACTACATTTTTTCTGCTTTTTTCAACATTTACGCAATATTCTTTTGCGTTATCTGCGTTAGAAGCCGTTTCTTTTTGGTTTTCCTCACGATTATTCACTTCCTTACGATTATCTACTAGTTCAATTGATACAGGAACTACGGTTGTAGGAAATACAGCTGCAGGTACTTCCTGTGGAGGTGGTAGTAAAAGTGTTTCCTCTACAGGTTTTTTTCGTTTATTCTTTAATTCATTCATTAAACTAACAAAAGAAGTTTTAAAGCGTTGAACTTTTGCAATCTTAGGTGGAGTATCATCTACTTCCCATACTTTTCTTTCTTTCCAGTCTCGGGGAATGAATTCACCTTTAGCAATGTCAGGTTTCTGTAATTGCCCTCCATCCATCAATTGATGTACGAAGTGAAATCTAGGTAATCCGTCAATTAAATCGGTTGGATCAAAACGATATTCCTCTGATTCTGTGTCTCGATAATTGTCAGGGAATAAATTAGGAAACAGTATTCTATTTTTGTACGTACTTTGGCGCATCGTTATTTTATCTTTACCAAATATGTCGGCAAATTCTTTAGCATCCTCTGAAGCTACTCCACCGAAACAAATCTTACTACGGCAGTTCGTGAGGATTGACCGTTTAATTTCTTGTGCGGAATATTTACCTGATTCTACAGACAACTGTCCTAATGATTGTGTAGCAAAAACGCCAGCCACTTTATAAGATGCTGCGATCGAAAGGAATACCTCTACATCGGGATTAATGTAACGACTGTACTCATCTACGATAAGAATATGAGGTATACGTGTTTCTTCTGTTCCTGGTCTACGAAATGTACCATTCTGTAAGTGCATGATAACAAATTGGCCGAACGCATCACCTGATGTACGCAGTTTACCGAGAGCTGTATTTACAGCTAAGATACCACCAGTTGCAAAGTGTTCATCGATATTAATACTGCTACGACCAGTCATAATACGTTTTAGTGAATCATTCGAGATAATGTTTTCTAATTGTGCTCTTAAACCGATTACAAATTGGCGGTATTTATCCCCCATAGAACCGAGTAATTCATTCTCGAAGAATTGAGTAAGGTTACTTTCACCTTTTAGTTTTCTTAATTCTTTTACCTGTCTTTGTAACAAATCAACATCTTGTAGAGAGTTGAGTACATCTGTAATGTCCAGGTTATCTCCATGTAACTCTTTTAAGAGCTTAGTTACGTTTCGTGCAGACAATTCTTGTACGGTAGCGAAGAATGCGTCCTGCTTGCCGAAAAGACCTTTTAATACAACGACTGTCGCTTCCGCAACATCGTTAATTTCACCTTCCATTGGATTGAATTGTGCTGTTTCATCCGCTTCAGGATCAATATGTGTGTATGGTAATCCCATTTCTTCACTGACATCTGCCACCATTTGTGCAACATCACCTTTTGGCTCAATAACAGACAAACCACACTCCACACCTCTTTTTTTGGCTTCTAATATTTGCATAATCATTGGTTTTAAAATAGTTGCAGTTTTACCGCAGCGAGTGGGACCGACTACTATCATATGTGTAAATAAATCCATACCACTCAATTTAACCGATTTAGAACTATCAGGAATTGAAAACATAATCATTACCTCTTTCTGCTACAATAGCTAAAATTTTAAATTGATTTTGTAATACGAAGTTATTTTTAGAACAAATAAAAACACAGTCCATATTCTAAATCTTTTTGGGACTGTGCTTTAAATGTAGGTATTAGCCATTAAAGAACGTGATATTGCATTTCATTGTAATTTTTTAAAGTAATGTGATCTTCACTTTGAGTAATCCCATCTACTTTGTATTCTTCTAAGAATGCATTGAATTGAATGAGGTTATCTATGAATATGCCTTGCAGATAGATAAGCTCTATCTTTTCATAATCTTTTTTTGCATTGTAGATAATATCAGGAAGTGGTTTTGTGGTATTGAACAAAGTGTCGTGCCATGATTTTTTAGTATCTTCTTTTGCATTGTTAAAGAGTTCAGACTGGCAGATAAGACTAACCCCTACATTTAGGAGTTTTAATGCTAAGGTTTTTATTTCCACAGGATTTTGGACTGCATAACAGCTTTTAAACGACGGTAATTGATGGTGATTCACTAAAGGATTCCTCCAAACAGTATTTGTATATACGAACTTATATATATTTTATATAAATTTATCATATTTTTTTACCTATTAGTAACATGGTAATAGTTTTAATTACACATTACAATACAGTTGTTTGGATTATCTATAGTATTTTTGTCATACAACATGCAAAAATGTCAATTAATCACCATTATTTGTCTTTTTACCTAATATTATGACGATATTATTTTTTTCGTATTCTCTTTCTTTGTTATATTGAGATAATGTTTTGAATAAATTTTTGCCATTATTAGGTTCAACTTGTATTCGTTGGTTCCCTCTTTTTTTCTTTATATTACTTTCTGCTCGAATATAAATGATATTTAGATACGTAACAGTGATCAATAGCATTACTAATATAAATTTTGAAAACGTTGATGCTTTAATCAGTGTTTCAAGTGTCCAATTGTTTCTCAAACCGTTCGCTAGTATTAGGCAAATATAATAGCTCGTTACACCAATCATTAATTTATCCATTCTCTTGTTACTCTCACCATAATGGTTTCTTACAATGAAATATCCAAATATGGAGATAATGTTGAAAATTATCATCATTAAGGTTGATGGAATGAATATGTCCTGGTAATAAAACACCACCAATAATATTGCTATACAACTACTTAATATTGCTACAAGAGTAGATCTTTTCATTTAACAGTCGACTCCCCACATACGCTAAAGCAATTGTTTGGTAAAACCACCTCACAAGCAAATAAAAATTCATCTTGCATTATTTTCTTCATAACATTGTATAGTTCGTGTTGCTTTTGTATCGAAAGGCTGTGACCTATTGTAGTACGCATTTGTAATACTTCCTCTGAACCAATATATTGTGTTAAATTTTCAATTTCAGGTATTAAATCATAATTCATAGTACCTTTCTATCCTTCCTATT
Organism: Viridibacillus sp. NPDC093762; assembly: GCF_050279675.1. Lineage (NCBI taxonomy): Bacteria > Bacillati > Bacillota > Bacilli > Caryophanales > Caryophanaceae > Viridibacillus > Viridibacillus sp. NPDC093762. The sequence continues at coordinate 33,470 of NZ_JBNNUK010000017.1, forward strand.
TTAAAATCCGTTTTGATAAATCAGAATAATAACTCTGCATCTATTTCTAAGAAAGCAATGTGTTGGCTATAATCTTTAAGCATTTTCTTATGGAGTGGTCTTAATAATGGTGTTGTGATTACTAACACATCTCGTTGCTCTATAAAATAATCATTCAATAAATAACTTTGTATATTGGCTATTTTGATCAAATCAGTGTCCAGTAAATTTACAATGTATTTCTCTGCTCCCTCATGAGTAACGAGCGTTTCTAATTTCTCGTTTGTTCTTTCAAAATTCGTTTTGAAGGACAGACTAGTTGGCATTATTTCTTGCATTAGACTATACACTCGATAATCGTCAGGGTAATTACGCAGATAATATTTGCCGTATGGCAACAGCATCATTTTCAATTCCAATGCTTTACCGATACTTGTTTTGGATAACCAATCTGCTATTTTTTTGAATGCCATCGTTCCTTTAGTGAACACAATATAATTGTCTATGATTGCAGCTTGTTCTAATAACTCCGTTTCCATCTTCTTTAGATTAGAAGGTGTAATATCAATTAAGGCTACATATACTACATGCTCTTTTCCGTCAGGGCTAATTAATACACCTTGTAATATTGAGTTGCGGTTAATATTGTTTTCTCTTTTCACAATACGGCTATCTTTAAATCTCCATCCTTTTTCAATTAAAGCAATGACCATATCGTTAAAAGTAAGTTTGTAAGGTAAGAGGTCATAACTGATTTTTAAGTAGCTGGCACTAGGCACTTCAATTTCATATCCATTTTTCTTTAATACATTTAAGCCAACATCTGTTATCCGATAGTACGAACCCTGTCTCTTCTGATCAAATCTATAACTATGAATATTACCTTTTTGTATAAATCCCTTTTTGCATAGGGAAGCTATCTTTTTAGATAAATAAGCGTTCGTAAATGTATGTAGATTTTTCAACTGTTCTACGGTTGAAACTCTATAAATAACAAGCGAGTGCAATAAATCGAGATCACGTTTCGGGGTTTTGACGTTGTAAGGTTTTCTCTTCTTTGCTGTAGGTATTTCAAGGTCTTCTAGCATGATTTTATCCCCCTTCGGCTGATTTTTCATTTGCCAAGTGTATTCTTAAGGTCTGTTCGTTTCGTCAACATTAGCTAATATTACCTCAACAAACTCACCTTTTTTAGATAGCTTTTGTATTCTTAATGCAAATTGCTGTATTTGCTTTCATATCAACGTATAACAAGGTCTAAATATGTCTTTTATAACAAACTGAAATATGTCTTTTTTATAATTGATTTTAAGGTTAATAAAGGACATATTTCGATGAACTGAAATATGTCCTTTATTACATTTTTTATTAAGTTGTAAAAGTGACTTATTTAAGCTTTCTGATTTTCTGTTAAAACCATTAGGCTAGGGCTGTTTGGACGATTCATTTTACGAATAGTCTCCCTTGTGACACGAATAACATTTTCGTCAACTTCTTCCTGAATACGTTCGTCGTCTAGCATTATTTGCTTTTGTTCCAAATCCTCACGAATAGTGTCTATACTCTCCAGGTACTTTAGAAGATCAATGTAATTTTCTTGCGCTCCAACAAAGACTTCAACGCAGTTTAAAACAGGGTTAAGAACGGCATCTTCATGTAAAGATAAGTGTTGCCAATCATCATCATCTATAAGATTAGCGTAACGAATAGCATCAATAATGTATTTACGGTTACGATTATCTAAATCACGAATGATTTTATTCTTAAAATGGTGGCGAATATGGATAATGGCCTTATTAAATTTAACGAAATTGGTTTTGAAATCAAAGGAATTTGAAGTAGCTTCAAAATAATACTTTTTAGCTTGCTTAATCGAATCAATATCACCTGCTTTATATGGTGGTAATGCACCGTTATATGTAATTTTGAAGAATGAGAAACCGTTTAAGTTGATATATTCAGTAAATGCGTTGTTATTCATCCAATTAAGCTCCTTTTTTTCGTGTGTTACAATCCATTTTGAATTGCTTTAAGACACTGTTGATTCAACGATTTTACCATTTTTTCTTATTACGCTCTTAACTATTGATATATATAAGGGTTTCTAGTGTGTTACAAATAGCAATCCGATTTAATAGCTTAATAAGGTCTATTTTATAATCTATAATTCGTATTACATCTATGTTATAAAGTAACTTGAACTATTGATATAAATAGTTCTATTACGTGTTACATAATGCAATTTTCTATATTAAAATTTGCATTGTTTAAAATGTGTGTTACAAATTGAGTTTCAAATGAATCTATGCTTTGGTACGAAAGGGTTTTTAGTTGTGTTACTTACATTTAATCATTGATGTAAGTTCTTACATGCCCTGTAAAAACACTCTTCCAATAAGGTGAATTCATGTTTTGAACACTGATACTACCAGTTTTATCGTCACCATTAGCACCAATGAATTTACCGTCACCTAGATAAATAACAATATGACCGTCTCTTTTATACGTATTAAAGAATATAACGTCACCGATTTTGATCTCTTTAATTGAAATTGCTTTACCTTTTTTATTTAATGTTTCGGTCGAAGTAGAACCCATTGGACCTAAATCAATGCCATTTTCAGCATATACCCATCTTACAAAGGATGAACAATCAAAATTCCCTGCTGCTACATCAGATGGATTACGCCCTCCGCTCCAAACATAGGGTCTGCCGAGCCATTTGAAACCTGTTTTAGCAATACTTACTCGCAGTGCTGATACGTCTTTATCAGTTAGTTTTGAAAAATCGAAGTCAGTTGTTACAGTATTTTCGCTAACTTCACAGTTCATAGTTAAGCCCCCAAATTCCGCTGCATACTCTTTTGTTCGAGGAATCCAGTTTTCGTTTAAATGGTGAGGATCATTGGCTGCACCTAATGGAGCATAGACACTCCCTAATTTTTCAATCGTATTTTTTCCATCTTTGATTATGCGATTATATAAGGTTTTTCCCATTGCTTCTATACCTTCATCTAACGAAGGGAACACTTTTACAGTTGACCAATTAGTCGCTGGGTCCATTAAACCACCGATATTATTTTTATTAATCGCAGCATCAGATTTACCCCAATTCGATTCATGTACAGCTATTGAAGCAAATAAGACTGGATCAATACCTAATTCATTAGACATTGATATTATTTTATCGCCTTTAGTACTTAAAACTCCTGCACGAGCTATCGCAGCATCCCATTTTGCATAGTCTATTTCCTTAGTTGTTGAACAAAAAGCCCCTGCATCTAGTGAAGAACTCGTATTTAATGTATCTCTGGTTACTTGTTCATCACCGGCTAAAAATAGTGTTGAAGTTAGAATTAAGCCGAGAATAACGATAATGATAATAACTCCACTTAAGCCAAGAAAAGAAAACCCAATTAGAAATGATTTTTTACTCATACCATTTTCATATCCTTTGCATACCAACGATCATTTTCTTTAGCAAAATTGATATACACTAATGTGCTTCGTCCGTCACTAACAACACCCTTGCTTTTAAGTCGCCAACTAACCTCAATCTCCATTTGTATTTCATTCTCAACAGTTGTAGGTAACAAGCGATTCTCCCCAAATTTGATAATTCGTTTTACGCTTTCATCTGCTTCAGGTTCATCAAGCATTGCTTGAACAAGTTCGGCACTCATATATTTTTCGTAATCTTTAATATCTACACGATTATTTAAGTACATTTCAATAATTTGTTCTGCGGTTTTTTGCACCCAAGTTACATCTTTCTTGCCAAACTTTTTATAATATTGCTTTTTATAATTAAAGCTGTCATTTGTTAATTCCGTATCTTCTTCTGCTTCAACTTTTACTTTGTCTTCTGAATAGCTTTCTTCATCTTTTTTCTCTTTATCATCCATTTTCTTTTCCTGATTCAAGTCAGTGGTACTTACACTAACGGTATTATCAGGTTCTTCTTTTGGTTGCGCCTTTTCTTTACCTAGAAAATAACTAGATAGAAAAAGCGTGACAATAATAATTGCCACGCCATAAATCAATATTTTGTTTTTCATTAATAGTCACACCTTCTTTTAAATTTTCAAAAGCTATTTTAATTACTTCTTGTTTAAATTCCCTTGAATGTTGTTAGTATTTCTTGTAACGACTGTAGATTGGTCTACAACGCTATCAAGAGTTTTATTGATACTTTCACTACCAGTAGCTTTTGCAACGACTGTAGATTGATCTACAACGCTACCAAGAGTTTTATTGATACTTTCACTACCAGTAGCTTTTGCAACGACTGTAGATTGGTCTACAACGCTATCAAGAGTTTTATTGATACTTTCGCCACCAGTAGCTTTTGCAACGACTGTAGATTGGTCTACAACACTATCAAGAGTTTTATTGATACCTTCATTTCCGGCAGTTCTTGCATTCACTGTAGATTGGTCTATAACATCATCAATCGATTTTTCGATTGTTTGATTACCAGTTAGTTTTACATCTGTAGTGGCTGCAGTACTTTGTGCAGTTTGACTACCACCGTCAAAACCTTGTGCTTGTGCATTCAATAAAGTATTGTATTTTTCATCTTTATCCTGGCTACGTAATGTTTGCAGAACGTACTCTTGTGGTGTCTTTTTGAAATCGTCATCAATTGCATTAGAAAGAACATTATTGTTGGCTTTTTTCGCTTCTTCTAAAGGCATATCTGATAAGCCTTCTTTACGCATATTTAGCAATAGCTTATCTGCTGATTTTTCAGTGTGACCATTACTTACTAAGTAATCTTTGATTTGGCTTTCATTTGAAGTTAAATTCTCGTCAGTTACATGTTGATAATAACCATTAGATTTTTTCTTCTGCTGATCTTGCAAATTCGTAAGCAGTGCGCCATTATTTGTTTCATTTCCATCTTCATTTAAAGCTTTTTTATACTCATTTGCTGTTGTGTCATTCAGCCCAACTTGTCGCATTTCCATTATTTTTTCATTAGCTTCTTCTTCAGTATCGCCATTTTCTACGAGTGTAGCTTTAATATCTTTTTCATTGTCGCTCATGTTTTTATCTGTAACACGCTTGTAGAAATCCTTAGATACTGGATTACCTAGCTTATCAGTGCTGCTATTACCATTCTTACTATTCGATAATAAAGCTGTACGAGCAACGCCTTGAACTGTATCTGAAAGCTTTTTATCGCCAGTTAGCCCTTGTCCTACGCTACTTCCTATACTCATACCGGCTACTGGGTTACCAGTCATTGCTCCAATTCCAGCCCCAACAGCAGTTGCAGTACCTTTTACTGCTGATTTAACAGGTTTCAATGCTGTATCTTTACCTTCTGAAAATGCTTCTCTCATTTTAGCGATTTCTTGTGAACCAAGTGTGAAGATATTCATAATACGTTTACGTAATACGAATAAAGATACAAACATAATCATTTGGATCAAACCAGTTAGCAAGAAGCCACCTAGTCCACTTTGCAAATCTTGCAGATTATAAACAATATCAGTTAATCCAAATAAGATGATTGAGATTAAAACTAAACCCACTTTTAATACGATAGGTAAACACAGTTCAAAGGAATACTTTTTAATTACACCAAATTGATTTGGTAGTGCGCCCCATAATAAAGCAAAGGGAGCAATAATAGCCATAATAATAAACCAAAAATGGCAAAGAATCATGACTAGAGATAATAAGAATAGTGGAATCGAATTAATAGCATTAACCACTAACATTAAACAAGCAAACATTAATCGATTATCTATATATTTCGTAGACAATGTATAGTTGTTGTATTTAGTTACTTCTTTTTTTGCTACTTCCAATCGTTCTTTCGTTCCTGCATCTTCTGCTAAAAGAGCTTTGATACGGTTATCTCCTATTTCGCTTTCATCTGTTGTAGAATATTGCAACATTAAATAGGGTTTATGAACAAATGAGTTAAATACATTGTCATACATAGCTTCTCTAACTGATTTTATTTCGGCTGTTTCACCTTTACTTACTGTAGATGGCAATAAGGCAACTGTAACCGTTGTACTTAATGAGTTGATGCCTTTTAAGACAGTAGATAAATTTGAGAATAGAACTAGGGCTAAAGTGAAAGCAATAATTGTTTTCACGATGTTAGACATAGCCCCAATAAACTGACGTTTAACCAAGTACTGATAAACTGTATAAATAGCAACTACTCCACAAATAATTGAAACAAACAAACCATAAAGCCCTTTTGTACTGAAACTACCGCTTGCCAGTCCTGACATTTTTGCTACTGATTCTGTTACTTTGTCTATCAGTGGATTCAAAACATCTTCTGCTGAATAGCCGAAATCTAAAGCCTTAATAAGCATATTTGTGAATGTTAAATCCATCTTAAATGCCATATTGGTGATTTTGAAAATCATCATATTAAAGTATTCGTTTCCTTCCCCCTTCAATGTATCAAATGGGTTCAAGAAAGCACTTAGAGTACTGGTTTTTTCTATTTCGTCGTCTGTTAAAATATCTAATTCATAATCATAATTTTTATTTTTGTATTTACCGTAATCAGATGTAAATAAATCATCTTTGGGTGTCTCATCTTTTGCTGTCTTCTCATCTTCTGCATATACAGTATTTTGAGTACCTTGTACACCAAAGCTGAATGTGAAAAGTAAGATAAATGTTAGCAAAATTTTATAGTTTTTTTTCATATTTTTATCACACTCCATTAATTGCTATATAAAAAAGAAACGACTATTTAAGCCGTTTCTCTATAAATCATTATTCACTTCATCTTCTTGACCGTTTCGTTGGCGCTCACGTTCTCTTTCTACCTCGGTTGCAGTAGATGAATCAAATGCTTGTGCTAAATTAGAGAAAATTGGATCAACACGAATTAGTGCTGTACGACCATATATATCTTGGAATAGACAATGTCCACGTTCCATTGTTCTAATGCGGTCAACATTACCATCCGTTACAGGTAAATTTAAAAATTCTAGCATTTGTTTTGATTCTTTTGTAGTTTTTAATCCAAAGGAGAATTTCATACCCATATTGGCAACATCGTCACCATGATCACTAGCATTTTGTGAGCCTTTCATTAACGTTGTATTGTAATAACGTCCTTTACGTACAATGAAGTCCATTAGTTCACGCCCTGTGGCTGAACGGTCAATAGAACTAGCTTCATCTTGTAAGATGATTTTATGAATTGAGCGATCTTGCTTAAACATGTACTGCTTAGTAAATGCAGTAATTGAAATCAAAATGGCTTCTGAAATCTTTTGAACCGGTCTTATTTTTTCTGTGCCTTTTTCGGGAAGATTCAGGTTTTCAACCATTAGTACTTGTAATGGCTTATCTACTTTTAAGACTTTATAATTTTGACCCACTTTACCGAATAATAAAGAACTGATTTTTTGACTATTCAGAGAAACTAAAGCATCTTTTAAGCTCTCTAATGCCTTAAAGCGATTATCCGAAATTTTTGTTTCACCCTTAATTGCTTTGTTAAACATAGCGACTAAGTAATCTATAATTCCTCCAATACAAGGATCTTCATTCTCTCCGACAAATTCTATAGCTTCACTTAAAAGAGTGTACTCCATGTCGTTGATGTCAACATTCGTTAAATAAGACAAAATATCAAGTGCCACGTTTTTACCTTCTTCAATATCAACACTAGTGCGGAAAGGATCAAGACAACCATCGTCTTCTTTATTAGTACCTAACGTCCATTTTGAGATGTGTTCAGAATCAATGAGAGGTAAACTGTCCCAACCTTTTCTGTCACCTTTAGGATCAATTACAAGCGCCTGAGAGCCTGTTAATAAAGACAAGTATAGGTAAAGGTTCATAAAGAATGATTTCCCTTTACCTGTAGCTCCTGCAACTACTAAAGAAATAGAATCTTCTAAGTTACCTAGCCCTTCAAATGCTTTTGCTGCTAAGTCAGGCTGAACGAATACAGGACGATTCAATCGGTCTGTAAATCCAATAAAGAAACCTCGATTATCACCAACTGATGTAGTACCTCCAAACATCATGCCTGCCAATACGCCACTTTCTACTTCTATTTTGTAATCCTCGTTTATTTGTCTAGCACCAAGTACTTTTTCCATCATTAAATTAAGTTGTTCTCCATACGGGGCAACTGCTTTGATACCGTATTTCAACAATTCATCTTTTAATCTTTTTGTACGGATTTCTAAATCTTTTGTATTGGATGCAGTTACTTTAAATACAAAAGAGCAAGAATATGCGGGTTGACCTGTCTTTTGGAAATAGGCTTCAGCTTGAATTGCCCCACGTTCTGAATCGTCTAGTGCTAAATCGGTGTTTGAGCCTGATTTATAGGCTTCTGCTCGTTGGTCTTGATATTCTAGTCGTTTATTAGATAAACGTTTTATAATGCGCTCATTTGACTGGTGATAAGCTCTTACACTTATAGATATAGGAAAAGGCATTGTTGATTGTAAATGATACATCCACTCAAAGTTAGGGAAAAAGTTTTCAGATTCCATGCTATGTACTACTAAATAACGAGAATACATATCTGTTGGTCCTTCTTCATTCTCCAATATCTTTGAAAAGCGAAGTGTAGTTGGAGTAACTTCTTCAATATTCGTATTTTGAATATCTAAAAATGCACTAGGTTTTGGACGAACAGCTTCTTCTCCTTCATTCGTATTTACTTTTTCACTACTTTTGAATCCTCGTCTATGGTCAATATCAATATTTGATGGTGTAACCGAAAATTCTTTTTCAATGATATAAATACACTCTACTGTACTAATTTTAGATACTTTACAATTAAAAGCTGCTATTAAACTGCTTTGAATCATATCAGATTGATCATGCCAGGCATCGATCTCTGATTTCAGCATATCGTTCACTTGTAAACCAAGTGCTTTATGGACTGGTGTGTTTAATCCTTTCCACAATTCTTTGATAGTATTTAACGTTTGCAAGCCTACATTCATATCTAGATATTTGTTTTTTTCAGGGTTTAGCTGAACACCGATATATTGAAAGTATTCACTCGTTTCACTGTTTGCCCGATGTTCAATTAAGATTTGTTTCAACTGCTCCATATAAAGAAGTCCTGACTCTTTTAATGGATATTCTTTAAGTTTCATTTCTTCAATTGTATGGTCAATAATCTCATCAATATTGGTTGGGAAAGGCTCTGAAATATAATGTAGATCATAGCGATTGTTAAACAAAAAGGCTTGTTGTAGACTGAAAGGCATGAATTTGTCTTCATGGTCTAAAAAGTCGTAGTTAAAGCCCCCAATTTTAAAATAGGCTGTCACCGTTCCATCTTGGCCGAATACTAAGTTTTTATCGATATGCTTTATGGGAAAATCTAATACAGCAGAATACATTTACCATTCTCCTTTTTTCATTAACTTATCTAATTTTCTTTCCATCTTTATTTTTCTTTTTTCTTCTTTCACTTGTGTTCTCAAATCTTTCAAATTAGGCCGATTTGCTAATTCCAATTCCATTTTTTCTTTTTCAGTTATTGGTTTTTCAACTAAAACGTGAGTTCCATAAACAGGGAGATTCACATTTTCTTTTTCTGATATATCAATAGTTGGTGTATCTTTCTTTCGTGATGTTACAAATATTTGCTTAATTTTCGGTAATTTAATAATTGTATTTTTCGCTTTTTCTACTTTCTCTGCTTTAACAATCGGTTCAGCTTCAACAACTGGCTCTGCCTTAGCAATCGGTTTAGTTTCAACAACTGGCTCCGGTTTAGCAATCGGTTTAGTTTCAACAACTGGCTGAAGTACACTTTCATTTGAAATTGACGTTCTCTCAACTATTGTTTCTTTTTCATGATGAGTTACTTTTGGAACTTCTTTCTTTTTCAATGCAGTTTTAATAGCAGGAGTATTTAATACTTCTTTTACTTTCGGAATTTTATCCTTCTTATTTTTCTCTTTCAACTTTTGGTTTTTAATTGGTTTCTCAGTTTTGAATCTTTTCTTTATATCCATTTTTCTATTTGGCGTAAATTCCTGTTTTAATTGCTTTTGCATTTCTTCTATATCGCTATACTCAACTGTTGCATAACCGCTAAAACGATAAGTAGCTGGTCTTGCTATTTCACGCCCTCGCAAATAACTTACACGCTCTCTCTTTCTTAATTGATATAAAAAAATAGAACGGAAGAAAGCGATTGGATTTCGCCCTTCCGTTCGTATATCGCTTAATAAGTAAGCCATTCCAAAAGGTATTAGTAATAAAAATACAGGGGGTACGATTTTCAAAAGCCCCCCTATTATTGGCGTGAAGTAAATCGTTGCTTCGATAATGGCGAAAAGAAAGAAATACAAAATTGATTTTAATTTTATCGGTCTACCAAGTGATACACCAAGCAATTGATATATTTTTCTATCAAATTTAAGGTAGTCATTTAAAACCAATAATGTGATTCTCTTTTTCTCTTGCATTGACTTTACCTCTTTCTATCATTTCGTGATAACATGCACCAATTATTTAGTCATTATTTTTCCTTTTAACCATGCAGATAGAGTTGTGATTACTGTTGGATCAGTAACGAAAATACCAATAAACGCTAGTGCAACAATACTACCAATCATTGCAATCCATGAACGCTTCGCTGCACAAACAATAATCACCACTAGTAAAACTGCCATTAGTCCGTACCCTGCTTGCTCTTTAATCCAGTTGAATGCTTCTTTAAAATCCATTTTATATTCCTCCTTAGTTGTTTGTTCCAGGTGTTATTTCTGTTGATTGAATTTCTACATTTGTTAGTTCATCGAAACCTGCTACTACGAAACGATCTGCTTCTTTTTTAATGGTCAATTGGTAATTCTCTGTATGTTGTAACTTAGTAGAGGGATTTTCTAATACAACCTCCACAAATGCTATGATTTTTGATTTATCCTCATCTTTTGTTTGATAAATTTTAGCAGTAGATACATCTACAAACCTTGCAGTACCATTTAAGCCATAAGTAACTTTAGAATCCGTTAATAAGTAATCCAATTTGTCTTTTGTATCTTCTATATACACTTTGAAAAATGTTGGTAAAAACTGATTTACTTCACTTTGCGTATCGGTCTCTGCTGTTTGTAGACCGTTATATACTACAGACGTTAATGTTGTTGTTTTACTGTAATTTGCTAATCGTGGTAAATCATAAATGCCAAATGTTTTACCGTCATAAGCTACCGAGAAAGTTACATACTGTTGATCTTCAATTGCTTTTTTTCCTTTTGACTTTTTACCAGGCACTAATTTAGATTTCACAGATAGAGTTATTTGAGATAAATGTTCACTGATTTCTTTAATTTCTTTAACTTCACTACTTTTCCAAGTAGAGTTCCAAGAATCAGATTGAATTTCTATTCCTGCGTTGCTATCTAAGGATGCTGCCAAATACGGTTTAATTCGCTGTGTGTGCTCGTCAATACCTTCATTTGTAGACTTCCATGTATATAATTCTTTTGAAAAGTCGATAGCATACTGTACAGCTTCAATGGAAGTAGCTTTATTAACGATCATTTTAGGTTCTTCTACTTCTGCACTGCCATTATCAACAAAGACATTAACGAACACGAAAAATACTATGAATCCAAATACACACCAAAATGCAATTAAACCTGTCTTACGAGCAACAAACCCTTTTGGCTTTACTGAAGACTGTCGTTTCTTTTTCTTTAACTCTTTCTTTATCTTTTCTTGCTCTGATATTTCAGCTATATTGCCACTTATTACTTTCGATTTTTTAAATAAAGCTTTCATTTTTTCTCACCTCTCGGAATATTTCGAGATTACGTATTATGTTTAGATGTACCGAACATTATTAATACACCGGCAATCAGAATTACGGCTCCTGCAATACCATATTTAGCTGCTGCGGTTGCATAAAGCGATTTTGCCATGACCTGTGTTTCTTCCCATAACGGTTGTAATTGAGGAAACTGTTCAAGCATAAGGCTTCCTACAACGATTACGACAAATAAGCTCACAATCGCACCAAACATTTTCTTTACCATGTTTTATCATCCCTTTCCGAAACTTAAAGTAGTTAATTTTTAGTCATTCCCCCTTCCAATGAGTAAATTTAAGATCTAATCAACAAACCCATTGGGTGTTGCGTAACCGTCTATGCTCCAAATTTTCGAGTTCTTAGATTGCGCTTTTTTTTGAGCCTGTTTAAATTCAGATAAATATTTCGTGTTAGGTTTCGATACATAAGCAACTCTGGCATATCCTTTTTTCACCATAGTTAAATTCATATTCTCATCCCCTAACCAAACGTAAGCCAATGTACGTCCATACTTATCTGTAGCATTTTCTCCTAATTCGATTTCAACTGTTGAACCTTTTTTTAATCGTTTTTTAAGATAATTACTAGCTTCTTTACTGAACTTTTGGGGCTTCACACCATCTTTTACGCTTTCAGGAGTATCAATTAGTAACATTCTAATAGTCGTAGTTTTGTTATTCAGCTTTACTTTCACTGTATCTCCATCAACTACTCCAACGACTACAGCTTCCTTATTTGGTGTTCTTACTGTGGACTTGAATATTTCAGAAGACCTTTTAAACAAATCAGGAAAATCAATGTTATTAAGTATCTTAGGTACACTTTCTACAGCCCAAACTCGCATATCATCGTAAGTTTTATAAAATGTGAAACATAAAGACAAGGAAAGAATAATTTTGATCAGTGCTTTCACTTATTTCTCCTTTCACCTTATGACATAAAAAAAGGCAACCCCTATTCTGCAACGAATAGAAATTACCTTTTTAGAGAACGGGTAGAGTTCCTGAAATTATTATAATCCATTTTTTATGCGTTGTCATCATTTTGAGCAAAAAAAATCTGCGTAATTAATACACTGTTATATCTAAAGCATTCTTTTGTAAACGGTATAAGCTGAACAAGAATCCACATACATATAAACAGCAAATTGCATAGGCTGTAGCGCCTGTACTTAAAAATACATCATATAAATCATCTGTTTGATAACTAATCATGAATGGCATTAATGCACTAGTAGCCATCATTACATATATTTTTTGACGTAATGCTTTTTTTCTTCTATAAAGCTTATCTGAAGAAACCAATTCAAAGTTAATTGCTTTGTTCGGCTTGTGGAACAATTCTTTTGGATTACCACCATTTTGATACATTACATTCAATACATCGTGGTAAATATCTAAAGCATCGAAACGGTACTTTTTGAAATGATCTGTGTACAAAATTGCTTTTCTTTCTAATCCAACGAGAGTTAATTCAATGTCCTCTGCAATTTCCTTATCAGCCTGTTTTTTCACTTCTTTTAATGCATCCATAATGTTATATCCTGCTTGCAAATAAAATGTCATGTTGGTTGAATAGCGCTGTAATTCTTTCAAAATGTGTTGTTTATGAGCTATTTCTTTAGGAATGTATACTATTACGTAAAAACCAACTATTCCTGAAATAACACCTATAATTACAGATAGTGCTACGCTTCTAGTAAGCATAAACATATACCATCCAATAAAACCTCCTATTATAAGGCTCGCAATTATAATTTGAATGGCTGGGAAAAACACTCTCATTTCAGCCCATCGAGCTTTTATATCAATCTTTTTCTTTTTCTTTTTTTCTTCTTTCTTTTTTGGCTTATTCATTTCAACTTCCAGTACTTCTTCTGTATTTACTTCACGTTTTTTTAATAAATTCATTTTTCAATACCCTCGCTTTTCTTTTCACCGTATTTGTAAACGTCAGGTAGCTCATGATAAAAACCACGATACATTAAATCATCTAACACTCTATCTGAAAGTTTATTGCGAACAACATATTTTTCGTATTTATCTTCAGCTGAATTGTATGTTTTCTTTACTTCATATAATGTGTTGTACTCTAAGCCTTGCTCAGAAAATCCTGTAAACTCTACAAACTCACGCATGAATCGTACCACTTGACCATTTTCATCTTCTTCAACCCACATATAAACTCCAAAAGGTAATGCTTCAACAATCGCTCTTCCTAATAACAATTCATTAATTTGATATTTTTCAGCAATCATAAAGATAATACGTGAAGGAATCATTTTTGCACCTTTTGAGTGTAATGTTGTAATAATCGAATGGTCCGTCATTGCACTTTGTAACAGATGGTACATTACATGATCTCGTGTTTCAGCAATAATAATCCAATCAGGATTATTACGAAGGGCAGCTTTATTAAGAGCTGCCGCATCAATTTTATGCTCTCTCGTTGATTCTGTTAATGTACGCCAACTATTAATATCAGTATCAGGGTACAAAGCTTTCATATGACTATCCATCGTATCTTCAATCAATGTCACTTTATTATTAATGTACTTTGCCATTAATTTTTGTAATTCAGTTTTACCTGCGCCTGTTTTACCTGAAATAACGAAGTTTTGACCTGCTTTGATTAATACACTCATCAACTTTTCTACGTCTTCGTCTGCAATTGCGCTAATGCTATCCATTGCTAAACGAGGTCTTGAAATACGAATAGCACATGTAGTTCCGCTAGGGCTAATAGATGTGTCTATGAAATTTACACGAAACACTCCAATTTCAGTATCTAAAATAGGATTCCCTGGATTGAATTGTCGGCCTTGCTTATTTGCTATCTTTTTACCGAGATTTTTCACCTCTTCTTCACTTGGTTGTGAAGTCGGTCTATAATGTCCTTCTTTATTATCTTTCAGCCATAAATCAGTACCGTTAAATGTAATATCAGTGATTGTTGATTTTTCATCTAAGTAATCTCCTAAAAATGAATCTAACAATAAACGCTCGATTTGTTCTTCTTCCGTCATTTGGTGTTGGTTAATCATCTTTTTCTCTCCTTATAAATACAGTTTGAAATACGTAAAGAATGTAATTGATGTAAATAACAATACAAAAGCTAATGTATAAAGGATTACAGGTGTTGCATATTTCCCCATTGAACTAGTCTTCATATTTAGCATTTCTTCAACCTTATTCTCTTGTAGTTCCGATAAAATATCTTCTAGCTCCTTTAACCCTTCTTTTTGGATTCCTTCTTTATCAAATTCATAAATCATACTCATAATCATTACGGCTTCTGATGAATTGATAAAATAAGCAAATTCCATAAAGGCTTCTCGATTTTGTTGATCCGTAACCCCTAATTTAGATACCAATACTTCTAACTCTGCTTTAATAGGCTCTTTAATGTAATCAGTAGTTTTAATTAATGTTTGATAAACATTCCCTTGTGTATCTATTAGCGAAACGAAATGACGGACAAATGAAGGGAACATAAGCTGTTTAATAACATCTTGCATACTTTTCATTTTTCGCATTTCAAAGTAAGGAATTTTATAGCCAATAAACACTCCTACAGGAACAGCTAAATAAAGCATTGAATTTTGTCTAATTCCTAATGCTAAAAGTATTACACCAATTATAAATGCGAATAGTAACCGTCTATTTCTAAACTTCTTTTTCGGTATTTTAAAATATTGAATAAGGTACTCTTTATCTGTCTCTTTAAATAATGTGTCCATTATTTCACCGTCTTTCTTATTTTTAGAAGGGCATTATTTCAAATGCCCTTTTGTTTGTATTTATGAACGTCTATTGACTGTCACATCATCACTTGTTTCAAATTCATCTAAACCTACTAGTACTTTAACAACGGTTCCTACAGGTAATATGCCATTAGCTGACGAACCATCTTCTGTTTTAAATTCCACTTCAAAACCTCGTGCTTTTAATTTATTTACAGTACTCTCTACCCTAGTAGTTACCCCACCTTCTGTTGCAATCAATTGGCGAAGTTCGGTTGATGTATTCATCACTTCACTACTTTTTACTTGCCCTACGAACAAATTGAAAGAAAGTGGGATAACGCAAACTGCAAAAATTAACAGCGTTGTCATAAAATCAACTTTTTGATCCATTATTTCACCTCATTTTTTTCTACTGAATCTCTTTCAATGCAACTCTTTCAGTACTTGTTGATACTGCTTTACCATCATCATTAAATAAAGTCACTTTGAACTGAACACCTACATAATCCTTAGAATTATTATTTGTTACAACTTGTCCATCTTTATTTAAAAAGGCATAATCAACTTTTGTTTTATAAGGTGTACCTTTATAGGACTTGGCAATTCCTAAAGCTAAATTTGCCACTACAGCTTCCTTATCAAGTGCTACCTTCCCCTCTGTACGAACTGTTCCAAGTTCAGTTGATATAATGCCTGGCTGAATACTTTGTGTTGCATTGACATTGGCATCGTGGCGTAAAAACATGAAAGCTACCAATGCGCTTATTCCGACGAATGTCATCAAGATATACAAGTAAACATTTTTCATTGTATTACCCCTTTCTACATACTAAAAAAGAACAGTTGAAATATTTCCAACTGTCCTTAATTGCACTAATTTAAGCCCTCTACAAGCTCTTTTATTTTTTGGTACTTATCATATACATCTGTAGAACGGAAGCTGTGTGAAAGTGCTGTACGATCTAATGATAGCGCACTTAATTGTTCAAGATTACTTTTAGGAATCGTGAAGCCATTCGTATAAGTAATATTCTTAATAGACTCATGTTGTTCATTGATTACTGGGTTATCTTTTGCATTACCAAGCAAATACTTATTGAAGCGTAATTTTTGTTGTACTTCAACAATTACATCATTTAGTCCTACTTTCCCTACAACGAAGTTGTCAAAGTACCACGTGTTTGGTTTCGTATCCTTATCATTCCCATCTATCGGAATGAAGAATTGCGAGCCTTTATTTGCGGTATAAAGTACCTCATCATCATAAGTAGCTCCAAATAAGCCCTCATATTCAGATTTAGCTAAATCAGCAAATCTATCTTGTGAAGCTTCATTATGCGGAAGTGATACCTGAAGACCTGTATTTTTTGTTACAAAGAAATCATCTGCTAAGACCATTTTCATGCTATTACTTGTTTTTGATTCAACTCGCATTGGTATAGCGTAAGTTGACGAATTATATTCTGTATCATTTTCATACTTATCTTTTAAGTTTTCATCCAAATTAAAAGGATAGTAATGTGAATCTTCTACATTTGCATACAATTTATTTCCTAAATCGGAAGCATACGTGATTTCCTCCGCAACTGGCTTAACTTGTTGTGTATTTAACACTAAATTATCAGCATCAAATGAAATACGTTCTTTTTGTACGGATTGTTTCGGACTAGAGCCTTCCATTCCGTTAAATTTCCCTTTTCGGCCAACTGTTAAAGCCAATGTATCACTATCTGAAGAAGAGACTGAAACTTCTTCTTCGTAGCTGTGATCGGCTTTTAATGATGCTGTCCATTTAGCAGTTTTCCCATAATTCCATAATGGTTTTCTGCCGACTTCCTTCCATGTTAAACAACCGAGGTTGTTCCCTTCCTTGTCATAATCATATTTAGTACATGACAGAATAGGCTCATAGCTGTTTGTATATTCATATGAGTATGTGTACTTGATAGAAGTATCTTTTAAATCCTCTACATTTGAAACTTCTTTTGTAATTGAACTTGATGAATTAAAATCAATATCTTCACCTTCAATTGAATATTTTTGATTGCGTGTTTCAAAGTGACGACCTTTCATTGTACCGCTATTTTTAAGTACCATAACTGGCGCAGAAGTATCGCTTGTCTTCTTCAGATTCCATGAAAATTCGCCTTCTGCAGCTCCTGGAGAAAACTCACCAGTTCCTAAATCAATTCCTCCTCCATCACCCCCAGCTGTAACCGTATAATCGATTTGTACAGTAATATCTACCTTCTTTGTAGTTATAGAAACAATATCTTTTACTGGATTATAAGGATTACCCTTACTGTCCTCAAAGTAACCAGATGGTTTAGAAGGATATTGGAAAGTAGTATCTTTTGGCTTTTGCAACTTCTCTGTTAGAAGTAACTTACCGCTATCTTTATCAACGTGCTTGATTGTAACAGTAACGCCATCTTCAACATCTACGTCAGTAGAGAGCTTATAAGGAATCTTAATAGTAAAATCGGATGCACCTGCCGTACCCGTTACTGGAACAGCGCTCACAGGCTCATATAGCTTCCCTGCAGAGTTTTTAAAGTAACCTTTTGCTTTTGGTGTAACTGAATAAGCTGCAGACTTTTTCACGAATTTTGTTTCTTTTAACAGTACCTTTTTTGAATCTTTATCATAGTGTTCAATAGTCATTGCTACTTCATTACTTGCTTTAGTTTGATATTGGAAAGTAATTGTTTTATTACGTTTACCTACTTTTCCTGTTTTGGTAGCCGTTATAGGGTAATAATCTTTTCCATCTTTCGTAATCTTCTCTTTTGGCGAATACGTGTATTCGTCACCCACATTGACGGTGCTTACTTCGTCTTTAGCTAACTTATCCCCTGTAGCCTTATCAACGTGAGTACGTGTAATCTTAATAGATTTAGTTTTGTAGTAAATCGGGAGTTCTCTTAGCTTATATGTTATATCTCCCAATTCTTTATGTTTTACATCAATTATACTAAGTTTTTTATGATCACCTGTAACTGGTGTAGTAATTGGCACTAATGGATTACCTTCATCGTTCACTAATTTAGCACCACTATTATCTGTCGTTCGTGGTGCATATGAATAATTTGGCGTATATCGATAGACAGAAAATCTTGTATCAAAGTCTAATTCGTCATATATTTTTTTATAACCACCTGAACTTGTCGTCCTGTCTTTATCGTAACCTTTCCTATACAAGATATATGGTTCAGGTGTTAATTCAAATATGGATGCTGTTTCAGGGTAAACCCAAAATGGACTAGCAGCATACCTCAAAGCGTTGGATTCTTCAGGTGTTTTCACTTCTAAATACACTGCAGTTCTATCTGAACGCTCTACTTGATCTTGTACTGAATAAATTCGTCCCATATTGAAATAAGCAAATCGTGTATCCCCACCCGCTTGTAACAAGCGCATAACAGTTGATTTGTTGACTTGTGCTCTTCTAAGATCCTTACTATTAGTATTTTCTAAAGTATAGTTTAAATTAGCTAAATCATTGCTTTTTTTGTCTGAATTATAAGACATATAAGGAACAGTTAAATCGTCCCACCATGTTCTAGTATGTTTAGCTCCATCTGAACCTGTACGTGTTACAGCTTTAATAATCTTCATTGAAAATCTGATAGACTTTTTTGGGTTATCAGGATCTTGTAAATCAGCGACAGGAATATATGCTCTAAAACCCACACTGTCATATTTTTTATTACATTTACTATCGAATTCATCAAATGTTTTATCTGAACACCATGCCTTTTGACCATGGTAATACAAAGTATCCGTTGCACTTAATGATGTTTGTTTCGTATCGTAAATGGTGATCTTTCCTGTATTGTGATTCTTTACTGAGATATACGTTTTTTGATTCGATGATGTATGTTTGTAATAGAAATGAATAACACTCCATCCATCAAACGTTAAAACATCCTCTTTACCACGACCTACATCCATGTTTTGTACACTTGGAGCTTTATGATAAGTACCTTTATCTTGGCTGTAAACATCGTAAACAATTTTCGGTGTCTTTTCGGCATCTTTTTTCAATGCAAATGCTTTTCCATGTTTATTGTCACTATCAGCTATATTACTGTATAGATAGCTATTTGATGAAACTTCATAATTACTTTTGGAAGCTGCAAGTGCTTTTTGTGTTGGCTGAATAATATCTTTGAATTGTTGAGTAAAATCTAACTGCATACCGCTGAATAAAATGATAAAAGCTAGTAGGGCTAAACTCAATTTTTTAATCATTATGTTCCTCCTTGTTTTATGCTTTTTTCATGTTTCTTAACAACAATCCTCCCTTTATCAAATGGCAAACAGATATTTTGCCTTTTACTTATAGACATAAAAAAAGGGAAATGCACGAGGCACTTCCCTTTTACTAAAGTTATTTTTCAGCATTAAATTTCACTTTAATTTTTTGACTAGTTTTTTTGCCGTCAACTTGTCTTGCTAAATAAAGATAACCGCTTTTTTTACCAAGTTGTTTGACTTTAAGTGTAACCGTTTTTCCTGTAGCTATTTTGCTTGTTAATAGTTTACCTTTACTATCGTAAATAGTGACTTTTTGTTTTTTCACTAGGTTTTTAACTTGAATAGTATCATGTTTATTCTTGTTATTTTTAATAGTCACGTTTTTTGAACTAAGTGGTAGGGTAGTTTTTATAGCTGCTTTGTCACTTTCTTTATTGAAAGAAATTTTTCTAGTGAAACTTTCATTCAATTTGCCACGTTTTACTGTCACGTATACACTACCGGCTTTTTGACCTAAATCGTTAACAGACAATGTAAGTTTAGAACCTTTTGATTTGCCGGTCGCTATTTGGCTATCGGCATTCGCAATATATGTAACCTTGTTTCGTTTTGTATAAACTTTTACAACATCATTTTTTTGTAAATTTGTAACTTCTATTGTATCTTTTTTACCTACTTTGTTATTTGTAATATATACATCACTTGCCTTTACAGCACTTGTGTATTTTTCTGCAATAAAATAATGAACACGCATATAGTATCCATAATCCGAAGTTGTCCAATCGTCATACATATCTCCATCTTTTAAAGTTAAAAAATAATCCATATCGGTATACAACTTAAGTTCTTTATCATAAAAGCCACTTCTTGTATAGCAAATATCTACTTCCCCAGTACCATAATCACGTTTTTTATAAGAAGAATCTTTCGAAATAACTAACCGACATTCTTTAAACACTGCTGGAATGTCATTAGGTACTTTATTATAATGTTTCGCTTGTACTTCTCCACTTGCACCGAACATGGATACTCCTAAAATTCCGATTGCTAATGTAGAAATAATTTTGGTTTTTAATTTCATGGTTTTTCCGCCCTTCTTTTGCTATTGAACACTTCTCCCTACCTTGAATCATTACTCTTCTGTTTTCTCGTCCACGAATTTTAACAGGTCTGCAACATCGCACTCAAAATACCTACAAAGTGTATCTATCGTGTGATAATTTATCCCTTTGCCTTTTTCGTTATACAAATTAGATAAAGCATTTCTACTGATACCTGTTTCTTCTGATAGTTCAGATATATTAATTCGTCGATTTGCCATCAAAACAGGCAATTTTGATTGAATCATATTTGAACTCCTTTCTTTATATCCTATTGGCTATATGTATATTATACCAAATTTTAGATAACAAGTCAAAGCAAAATGACATTTACTATAATCAAATTGCTTTGTATAGGTATCATATTTACAAAATTAAACAGAACTTGTTTTGTAGTTATGAAGTTATATTCGCTTTAGCAAAATGTATTATTTTTGAGATTAGACAAAGTAAGAACTACTTTTTAAGCAAGTCTAACTGGACTTTCATCTTTATATTCGGTTAGTGAAGGTGTATCTTGAATTGATTGAATTTTCAACACAGAAATACTACCTATGGCAACCGCAAATATTGCAAATAGAATTACTTTTTTTTTACTGCAAGAGTGTTCTCCTTTCTTTAATTCTCTAGCCTTGTAGATGTGAAAATTGCTGTTCACTTATAGACATAAAAAAAGCGAACCCTATTATAAGGATTCGCAAATTGCTTCATCATTTCTTACTCTTTACTTTGTAAGCCATACTCTTAGTTGTTGTTTTACCCGACTTTGTATTTTTTACAGTCACTAGAATTTTGTAAGTTCCTGCTTTTGTAGGTTTCCAAGTAGCTGTTTTATTAGATGAATACTTTCGTAACACAGTTCTTTTGTTTGTTTTCGTGTTTGTTACGCTGTATTGATACTTTAAATAAGATCCTTTTGCTTTAGTTGATAGTGTAATCTTTGTTTTAGCAAGTTGTGGCGATTTCTTATTAGCTTTCAATGAACTAATAGAAACTGTTCCACCATATACTTCACTATCCGTTGTAATCGTGAATTGCTGTTTAGTAGACAATGGATTTTTGACTTTTACTTTTAGTGTATATTTACCTTTTGTTAGTTGTTTATCAATTAATTGATACATATAAAAACGTTTTTCAACTTCATTGTAGTAAGATGTACGAGAGCTTGTGGCAACTAATTTGTTTTTTGCATTATAAATTTCTAAGCTGTAGTCATTTACATAGTTCTCATTTTCTTTCACACTGTTTCCTAGATAGCTAGCAATCATATAATCCGTTTTGTACGTAACTTCAAATTTATAGCTCTTACTAGCTGTTTTTAAGTCCCCTTTAATTGGAATGCTGAAATCAACATTTTTTGGAGTAGCTGCTTGAACCGTCCCTAATTGTAAGCCACTAAAAGAGAAAACTAACAGCATTATCAACATGACTCTTTTTGTAAGTTTCTTCATAAATCCTCCTTATACACTTTTGTATTAAATTGCCCTTCATAAATAGAAAAAACCCGTAAACCGAAGTCTACGAGTTTGACTAACAAGCTTATTTTTCACTGATTTTTTCTAGGAATAAATATTTCTTAAGATCATCTGCCTTAATACTATTGATTGCTTTCACTGTATTATTGCCTTCACTTATTGTTGCTGTAATTTCATATCCTTTTCCTTCAGCCAAAGTTAAGCTGTAATTAATTTCTTTCAACTCTCCTGCTTTCATTGAACCTAATTGAATTGTTTTGATTTTTGTTTTCTTAGAATCAATTACTTTATACAAAGTTAATTGTGGCTTTTTAATATCTGTATTTGGAACCGCACTAATATTTAAATCCACTTTATTACTTGCTAATTGCTTACCAGTAAAGGTAACAGCTATATCAACAAATTTATTATCCTTAATTTCAATTTTGTTAGTAGGATTAATAAACCCTAACTCTGCTTTAACAGTGGCAAGTTGTAATAATAGCTCTTCTTTTACTGTCCCATCAATCATAGTAGAAATTACATTTTGCAACTTTTGAATAGTTGATGTGCTTGTTTTATTTGAAATCCTATTTAAAGCATTGATAGTATCAATGATAAATTGTATATCTTCTTTAGTTAATACTTCATTCTCATGATCTTTCGTATATAAGTTTAAATATGAACGATATTCATCGATTAAACTATTGTCTATATTCTCAATCCCTGCTTTACTTAAATCACTCTCCGTAACTATAGAAGGGTTTTTTTGTACATATTCTAACCAATCTTTATCTACTGGGTAAGATGGATTTAAAACATTATATAGACTGCTCATTTCTTTTGTATATGATGTTTTCAACTCACCATCAATCATATTTTTAATCAATGTTTGCGCTTCTTTTACAAGTGCATTATTTTTCTTTTCTTTAGCCTTATTCACAGCGTTTACAACCTCAATGACAAGTTGAATATCTTCTTTAGTAAGTGCTGATCCTTTATCTTCTGCGTATTGCTTTAAAGCATCTAAATAATCTTGCTCATATTCAGGCTTTAAGTTTTTGATACCAAGATCCTCTAAATCAGAAACATCTGCTTCATTCAAGTGATTAATAAAGTATTCTAATTGTAACTCTTTCCACTTTGTCATCATTTCAATTTTAACTGTACTGTTGGCCATTTCCTCAATAGCTGTCAAAGCTCCGTCAATTCTAGCTTTGTCTAAATCCTTTTTGGCACTTAAAAGCTTATTTAAAGCATTTTGGCTAGGATTTAACAATGCCTTGTATGGAGCTATCGGTAACATTTCAATTGTAGAATTAGCTTTATCTAAAGCTGAAACTTCAAAATCATTCATTGCTTTTCTGAAATCTTCTATAACCTCAATATATTCTCCAATTTCATGTTTAAAATCACCATTTGGCAAAACTTCTTTCAGTTTAATCAGTTTTGAAAGATTAGAAGTTGACCAATCAGTTAATGTATCTACTAATTGATTGACCGTATTAATTACAGCTTGAATTTCATCTTTTGTAGTAGCATTAGCATTTCCTAGAGCATGTTTATAATCATTTTCTAGTTCGGGACGAACATTTTCTGTACCAAGATATTCTAAGTCGTCTTTTGTAATATTAGATGTGTCGTTAGTGATGATACCAATAACAACTTTATCTAATCTATCTAGTAGAGTATCTTTCAAATTACCTTTAAGTAACTTGTCCACGATTACCTTAGCTTCTTCAACAGCTGCAAGTGTTTTTTCTTGTTCTGCGTTGATTACAGCATTTGTTGATTCGATTACCAATTGAATATCTTCTTTTATTAAGGCTTCGCCCTTATCTTTCTTATATTGTTCTAAATTACTTTGATACTCGTTCAAATTATCATCAACTATCAAGTCACCGAATACTTCTTTTAGTTGATCGTTAGTAAGTTCATTTGGATTATTTATTGCAATATCCAAAATAACGTCCTTTAATTTCAAGATGAAATCTTTGAATAGTTTATCTCCGTCTTTCACACCATCAATTGAATCTTTCATTGATTGAATATTGTCATCCGTTGGTGATTTAATCGCTTCTAATGAAGCATCAACAGCTGTAATAATATCTTGAGCATATTTAACGGTAAAATGTTCAGCGCCAATTAAATCTACGTATTGCTTTAATTTCTTGTAGTAAGAAGGTATGTTATCTTCTGTAATCACTAGCCCCAATCTGTCAAAATCCTCTTTATCATGTTGCTCTGGATACTTCACTAAGAAAGCTAATTTAAGGCTGTCAGCAAGACTTTCTTTACCATCCTTATAGTTACCGTTCACAAGTTCCGAAACGCCTTGTAGGTACTCTGAAATGACCTTTTTAGAAGGTTCCTTCATCCCTGTTTTTAAAACATTGTTAATGACATCAACTTTTGTTACCACATCAACTATATGTGATTTATTCAAGTCTTCTTTTAATGATTTAATGACATCAACTAAATACGTTTGATATTCCCATTCATTTTTTGTTTCACCAGGAAGGGCGAAGAATTTATCTAATACATCAATTGTTAATATTGTTGTATCTTTTTCAATGTAGCTTAGTACGTTTGCTTGTATTGTGTTTAACAATTCTGATTGATAATGACCAATAACAAGATTTTGCGCGGATTCTTTTACCACAATCCAGTCTGCCAAATCTTTTGTTTGTAGAGCTTTTGACAAATCATTAACACTATCAATCACTTTTTGTAAATCAGCTTTTGTAAATGAGTCAACGATTGTTATTGCCATTGTGTCGTTTTTGTATTGCTGCCCTTTTGTTTGGTAATCTGATAAGCTATCAGCTTGAATATTTGTAAGTCCTGCTAACTCTAAAATCTCTTTATCTACTGTTGAAAGATTTTGGCTAGTGATATTCCAAGCCTGTGTAGTCAGCTCATTTAAATAACTTGTTTTCAAATCACCTCCAGCTAGCAAATCAACTTTTGTTTTGGCATCTTTCAAATTAGTTGAATTAGCATTGTCTTTTACAACAACCATTGCATAATAAGCATCTAGCAATGATCCATGTTCATTAACAGTCAAATCTTCGACATCTTTTGAAATGTCATTCGCATATTGATTCAAAACAGCTTTATAAGCATTTGCTGTGCCTTTTACTTTAATGATTAGATTAGGATAAGAAATACTATCTGTTCCACCAAAGCCATCATCTGCAGTGACTTTCAATGTGTCATAGACTCCTACTGGTAATTCGCTTGCGCTCCAATGTAATTGCCATGCATCTTTGTTACCTGTTGTAGCAATCGTCACATCTTTTTGGATATTGTTGAAATTCCCGTTTACAACGACATCTTCAATATCCTTGTCTTCGACTCTACCATCTAGTTCAAAGCCAGCAGTTTCATCTAATAAAACTAATTTTGAATTTTCAAATTGTATTGCAGGTGGTCTTGTATCTACTTTTGTAGCAAATGAAATTACTCTTGAATCGCTGTGACCATCATTTGCTTGAACAATGATATTGGCAGTACCTTGTTTCATACCTTTTAATGTAAGGATAGAATCCTTAACGGTTGCTTTTGCTGCATTTTCATTATCGGATGTTGCATTGAATGATAATTTGTCATTTTCAGCATCCTCAAAGTATCCACTTAAATCTAAAGTGATTTCTTTATGCTTTTGAGTTGATTGATCGTCAATGTTTTTAACAACTGTTGGAGATTGGTTAATCTCAAACGTGACTGTTTTTGTACCAACATTCCCTACTTCGTCAATTGCTTCAATTTCCAGGGTATGAGTACCACTTGAAGTGATTGCTGTACCTTCATCATACGCTTTTCCATCTAATTTAATGGACTTCACAATTTGGGATGCGTTTGAATTATTATCAGCAACTACAATATTTGGCGTTACTTCATCATGGTACAACTGACCTTCTTTTATATTATCTACAGAGATTGTTGGAGCTGTATTATCGACTTTGAATTTATAATTTTGTTTGTCTGATTTACTGCCCTTATTATCCTCTACCCAAATTGATAAACTGTGGCTACCATCTGTATACGTGTCGTCAATTGTTAATTCATGTTCAAATGATTGTTCAGTACCATCAGCTGTTAATGTTGAAGATGCTACTTGGGCTTCTTCATTGTCGATGGAATATTTGACTTTTAGTGTATCGTTTATATCCTCATCCTTCACCGTACCGCTGAGAGTGAGTTTATTGAAATCATCTATGCTAGATAAGAGTGACTTATCCATTTTTGATTGGATGATTGGTGTATTGTTTTTGAGTTTTCTCTCTAATGTAAAGAAAGTACCTGGAGCATTTGACTTCTTAAATAAATAAGTTTGATTTATATCTTTTTGGTTAATCTCGGCACTTTCAAAGAGATTTACATTGCCCCCCAAATCAATAACATAATTCATAATTCTATACTTGTACTTTCCGTAATCTTCATCCGGAACATCAGTGCTAAGAATGGTATATGCAACTTGATCATTGAAATGCCCAAAAATTCGGTGAACAATACCCAGTTTTATTATGGAGAAAGTTGAACTCGCAGTACCTGCCCAATTTGAACTTTTTACAACTTGTTCCCACCCATCTGATGATGAAGATGGCTCCGCTACAAAACTAGTAAACTCACTATCTGATTTATTTCCAATTCCATCTTCTGACCACACCTCAACAGTATGCTCACCTTCAGCAATCGCTTCATTGTCTAGCGCATTGAAGCTATATTCTTGCTCTGAACCGTCAGCAGTTATCGTTTTACCTTCCTTCTCAACTCCGCCATCAATAGCATATTTCACTTTTAATTCATCGTTAACATCTTCATCCTTCACTGTACCATTTACCGTTAAGGTCATTTTTCCGTCTTTTAATGGTGTTTGGGATGTTGAGTTGATTTTTGTTGTTGGCGCTGTGTCTTTAATTCTTCTCTCTAAAACAAGCTGACCTGTACCAGTAGGGAAACTCTTAGCATGCCCTTCAATTGGTAATGAATTTAAGTCATTAAAGATATACTCATCAAATACGGTATCTCCAGAACTACTTTCTCTATAAAGAACGAATCTATATTGATATTTTTTTAAATCTTCTAATGAAACGGTTATATCATAGCCATAATTCAAATAAGGTAGTGTTGCATAAAATCTATATAAATTATTAACTACATTTGTATTTGATAAAAAATAAAATGCACTTAATTCTTTGTCAGGAGCAATGCGGAATCTTTCGCTCTCTGTCACTCGTTCCCATCGATTCTCTGTTATAGGTACTACTTTTGCAGTAAAGCTAGTAGACTCTTTATTAGACACGTTTTCTTTATTATCTTCCGTCCATACTTCAAGTGTATGAGAACCTTCAGCAATTGCTTCATTATCTAAAGCATTGAAGTTGTATTCTTGCTCTGTACCGTCAGCAGAAAATGTTTTACCAACTTTCTCTGACCCGCCATCAATCGCATATTTCACTGTTAATTTATCACCAATATTTTCATCCTTCACAGTACCATTCACCTTTAAAGTCATTTTGCCATCTTTTATTGGTGTTTGGGATTTTGAGTCGATTTTTGTTGTTGGAGCTATGTTTTTAGCCTTGCTGTAAAGTGTCCAAGATGTAGGTCTTGTTGTTATTAATGAACAAAATGAGTACTCTCTATCCCTTGAAGGTTCTAGTAGATACGCATAATCAGACCTTCCTCCTTGCATTATTGTAGTTTTGTTGGCGTCATCATAAATATACACACCCCCATTACCAACAAGCATGTATTCATTTTTTTCGAAATCTACATCAACTTTCTTAATGAGGTCACCATTGTGATAAAGACAAATTTGACCTTCACTATTGAAATCAACTAGTTTAGCAGAAGTAGTAACCGATACAGTACCAGTACCTAAACGCTCCCATTCATTTTCATTAAAAACTAATGGTTTAGTTTCCGCCCCAACCCTCTGTATACCCTTATCCATCGCATAGTACGGTAATGCAGCACTACTAATTAGTGCAGCACAGGTAGCTACTTTTAATATGTTCATTGGTATTATATTTTTTTTCTTCACTAAATTACCCCCTATATAAATTGGTTTTAAATAAATGTTTACAATTATAGACATAAAAAAAGGGAAAGGTCAGAAGTGACCTTTCCCAAAATAATTTTCTATATGTTTTACCTATCTAATAGTCTCTTAATCAGTTGTATCGTATCTTCGTTACAATAATTATCTAACATATCCATGAACCTTTCTCTTTCTGCATCTACACCACTACAAAATGCTTCGATTTCATTGTCTAAAAATACGCCTTTCTTTTGCCAAAATGCACCTTCATATTCAATTCTATATTCTGAAACGTAGGAATACGGCTCATCTATTTTAGTAATAGTTATATCCTTTGATTCCACTACAGAAAAATAAGAAGGAGGATAGGTCACTATGGTTTCTCTAGTCTTTATTATTTGATCATTCATATAAAACCCCTCTTTCTGATTCATTAATATGCTTTTTATCATGTTTTAATTTTGCTTCCACCATTAACAGCACAGCAACAATACAAATTAAAACAAATAACCCAATACCCAATTCAATAATACCTATATTTGTACCTGGAATTTTCGATGTATTCATTTCTACTAGGATTAAAGCATGTTCTTTTATTCTCTTATACACTGCTACTAGTGAAATAGAAAAAAGGATCGCTACAATAGCTACTAAGGATAGTAATAATTTTGGACCTATTTTCATTGAAGATACTCTCCTTTAAAAACAAAGAATTCACATGGAACTAATCAACCTATAAAAAAAGCGTTCACTTTTAGAACAAAAAAAAGCGAACCCATATTCAGATTCGCTTTTGATTAGTCAAATATAAAATTTAGCCTTTTAAACGGGCTTTCTTGCCATCTAACTTCATGTATGGATTATCATACAATCTATAGTCTCCATCAATAAGTTCTAATCGTGTTAAATAGTAATAGCCACCGTCTATTAACTTTTCATCATCTAGCCAAATTTCAATTGTAATACCGCTTGATAATTCAATTCCATCTAAATCAAAGCGTTCATTTTGCTTTTTCTTTAGATACCCCTCAACCAAAACATCTTTGTTTGCATTTTCAATGAGTCTGATTGAATTTTCTAGTTGATTAGCTACATTTTGCATTGAAAAATACAATGAAAGTTCGTCAGCAGTTAGTTCACTTATACTCGTTACTTCCTGTAGAACATTAAATACACCCACTAAATGTTCTAAGCTCCCTTTTACCTTCTCAAACTCTTTAAATACTACCGATACATTTTTCTCCATCTTTATACACCCCTTATGGTTAGGTTATTTATAAGCCCCCAAAAGCCAACATAAAGGCTTCTGCTGAATCGGATACTGCTTCGTCTTCTTCAGTAATTTGTTCTTCCACTTGGATTCCTGATAAGGGATGAACATGTAAATTCTCTAATTTAGCCATAATCAAATTAAATTGTTGTTCCTGGGTTTTCTTTATTTGTTCTATTTCTACTTGTAATCCAGTTGAATCAATATCCGTCTTCATATGAATATTTCCAGTTAAAAAGTCAGCTCCCACTTGCTGTTGTGCAAATGAGAGCATGTTTCTAACAATTCGACTTTTTGTTTTTCTCGGCAAATTGTTTAAATAATCTATTAGCATAGCATCTTCTTCATATTTTAGACGAATAGATAAATGACAATCTTTTTCGCTCATTTAGATCACTTCTTTTTTTCTAATAATGGCTTTTCCAAGTCGTAAATATCCTATTGCATTTGCAAAATGATATTCCTCGATTTTAGTAAGATCCCCATTGAAATACGGGTTTAAGTAGTTTATGAAATCGGAACCACCACCACCTGCTACAAAGATTTTATCGAACATATCACTTTCACCTTTCCAAACCTGGTTAAGCTTATCGACAATATTCTTTGTGATGGACTTCTTTGTACGTTCCAGTTCGTCTTTAAATGGAATATACTCATTTTTGTATCTCACTGGTTCCCCAAATAATGCCTTATTCTCTAATTGATACTCTCTTAACTCTGTACCGCCTGTTTTTCCTTTAAAATATGTTTTTAATGCATTTCGTAAGTCGATAATACCTTTTTCATGAGTACCGCTTTGCTTCATGCGTGGAACTATTGAACCGTTCTTCTGCACTTCAACAACTATGTAATCTGTTGTACGGAAACCAATATCGATAAGAGCAAGCACATTACCTTTTCTCATTAATTCAGGGTAAGTATACTTCCCTTCATGGTTAATGAGAGCTGCCATTATTGCAGATGCGCCTTGCGGAAAGACCAACGTTTTTTCGATATTATTACTTATCTTTTGTCCTTTTAATCCACCACTTAACCACTCAATAGTAGATTGAACGCCAGTAAATGTATTAGCAAACTTTGCTTGTGTCGAATAAAAATCTAATGGAAGTCCAGTGAATAAATAAATTTTATCACTTTTACCATCTGATACTAATTGAATCGCAACATTAATTAGTATTTTCGTTAATTTATCATTGTATCGGTCTTCTTTTGTGAAATTACGAGTAACACCTTCTGATTGTTCGGCTGATTTACCAACTAAATAGATTTGATTATCAACTTTGATACTCATATTATCTATATCAGCTGTTTCACCAAAGCCAATACCTTCCGTTTCATTGGATAATTGGCTCTCATAACCTTCACCAATTAACGATGGAAAAATAATGCGCTTTCCAGTTGATGAAATAGCTTTTAAATATCCGTAACCAAAGTCTATTGATACATATTCAACTGTTTCCGACATTTATATATCCCCCTTATTTTCATTTTTATTGTTTGTAATCTCTAAAGCTTGATCTAATAGATACAAAATAGCTTGTGTACGTGTTGAAAAGCTCGTCTGCTCTTCTTTATACGTGTCTATTTTCTTTAATAAGCTAGGTGGAAAATTGACTAAAACAGATACTTTTTTCATACAACCACCTCTTTATATTGTTGGAGCTATATACTTTTTATATAACTTTTATATAAAAATATAATAACACTCTTTTCTGCTTTTTTCAATAAAAAGCAGAATTTTTCTGCGTAATAATCAAAAAACAACGGTATGAATGGGACTTTAGCATTTTTTAATTTTCCTTTTTATCTTGATTAAAACCTTAATTTTTCTATCTATTTAAAATCTTAATCAAAATAAAAAGCCCTAAAATGGGCTTTTAATTATATTTTAGAACTTAAGTTAGATAATGTTTCGGAGAATACTTTCATTAAGCTTTCGCCTACACCTTTAAACGCATCAGGGAATAAAGCGTATAGAACTACAAAGATAGCTAATGCAATTAACATTAATGTCATTGAAGTTGAAAATCCTTCCATTTTTTCGCACCTCCTACTGGTTTAATAATTTGGCATGGCTACGCCACCCCAACTCCAAACACTTATAGTGTTTTTTTCAGGCATTTTGCTACATATAGATGACAATTACACAAAATTTTCATCGCTAACCAAAATGCTTAACCTGCACAGTGTCTTTTATCGTTCAGGTTTCCCATTATAGCGATTCATCTTTTCATATTTCGAGTTCTTAATATCTAGATAGATAATTCCTTTGTTTGCTAGGTACTTCTTCATTCAATAGCACCTTCTTTCAGGAGCGATTGAACATCATACAAACTATTTAATAAATCTCTTATATTTAAATTGGGTACAGTTAATTTAAAATCTTTAAATTGGTTATAGATTTTGCTTGTTAGTTTCAAATAGACTTTTGTTTTATGAACGAATATCTCACATCTAAGAAAAGTGCTTCTAAATAGAGCGTACTTTCTAGTAGCCGACTTAAAAAGCCCATTGATTTTATTAATAATCGTAGGTACACTTTCTAATTCTCTCTGTTTTCTAACAAGATTGTCGTACATAACCAATAAGTCTTTTTCTTTTTTTGTCCCAATTAATTTATTTGCTTTCTCAAGCAAGTTTTTACGTTTAACATCGCTATTTTGTGTTTCGTTTTCAACTTCTCCTAGCTCAATAACACATTCACTCGTTAGGTCTAGTTTAGAGAAAAATTCGTCTATTTCTGATTTGGGCACTTCATTTCTATTCGGAATACCTACAACATTAGGGATTGACTGAATTACATGATATAGTGCATTATCTATACAAGCGACCATTTCTCTTACTTCAATCAGAATATAACCTTTAATAACACTACTCATAGTGTGTGATTTTGCCTTTTGGCTTTTAACTTGTTTTGTTAGCAATTTAATTTGTTCACGATATGAGCCTAAAAGTTCAAAAGAATCAAGATCGTTTTGCTTTATTTTAAGTTGCTCATAAGCAACTCGTAAGTTATTTAAACCTGCTTGTAGATTTTTAAGATCTACATAGCTTCTAAGATCGTTATCACAAACTTTTTTATTGGTATCTACTTCATTTTCTTGAATTTGTGTAAAGGTTTCAGCTGCATAGATAGAATTAATTGTCACATTCTTTATAGGTGTTTCGTTAATTTTACGTTGCAACATATTTTTAACCATAATTTCGCAACCAGTTCTAACTTGAACAACAAAATAAGACATGTTTCACAGCTCCTTTTCACATTTTTTTGAAGTAGTATTAATCCCTATAAAATAGTGTCCAATCTAAGGTTAAGATACTTGCAATTTTCTTTGACACTTTAGGACGAGGTGTTCTTTTGTTATTTTCAATCAAGGAGTAATAACTTCGGCCAATGTCGGCTTCTTTTGCCAACGTTGCTTGCGTATAGCCTTCATCAAGGCGCTTATCTATAAGCCACTGACGTAGTGCCATGCATATACCCCCTTGCTTATTACTAAATACAAATCCAACGTTACTCTCTGTAACATTGGTATATATTTAATTTAAAGCAAAATTTATCTGCTGTCAAACCATTTTAGCATAAAAATTCTGCTTTAATTATTTAGCAAATTCAAAAATGCAGAAAATATAGTGTTTTTATATAAAATTTATATATTTTTTTGCCTACAACTTATCTTTTTCAGAAATTAAAAGTTATAATAACTACATAAAGTGTAAGAGGAGCGTTTAAAATGAAATTTAATGAAAGATTAAAAAAACTGCGTACTGATCGTTCTTTATCGCATGAAGATATTGCTGAATTACTTGGCATGCGTAGACAGTCTTATGCTTATTTAGAATCTAAAGTTGATGATAAAAAGGCTGAAACAATAATTAAGTTAGCTTCATTTTATAATGTCTCTACTGATTACCTATTGGGTGTTTCTGATTTCCCACAACCATTCTCAAATGAAGAACAAAAGCTCTTAAATGACATCGTAGATGATGATTTAAAAGAATGGATTACAACTGAATTGAACAACTTTTCTAAAGAAGATTTACAGAAATTACGTGTTCTTTGGGATTTAATGAATAAGTAGACACATTAGAAAACAAACAATGAAAGAGGGGAGTTCTATACCCCTCTTTTTTATATTTCAAATGCTTCAAATGCTGCATCATCCGTAAAGTTTGTAATTTTAACCACTTTATCTGAAACTTTTTTTAAAGCCATATCATTCTCATTTTCTCCTATTATTAGCGACAGCATTCTTGCTTCTTTCTTTTCTTTAAATGCATTAAAGTTTTCAACTGTATATTCATCTAAACTTGCTGAACCATCTGTAATAAAAATAATATCTGCCTTACTATAAGTACTTTTACTAATTATTGATTGCACCAAGTTTAAAGGCTTTTTAAATTCTGTTCCTCCATCAATAAAAGATGAAGCGAATTTACCTAGTTCCACACTGCTTATTTTGCCTTTCGGATATTCAGTAGAATACGCAACACTACTAAATGGCACTATAGCAAAATCTCTTTTCTGCATTTTAGCCACCATCATGAGTGCTAAAGTAAACCCTTTTGATATTTCTTTCATTTTCTTCATTGAACCCGATTCATCTAAACAGACAACGATAGGCCCTTTTCCTAACTGCTCTTTTCCTTTTCGGTCATACATAAGCGTTTGCTGTTCTGCATACCTTCTTAGAAAATCTAGCCTTGTCAGTTTGCTACTATACATGAGTAATTCTGCAGGTAACATATTTTCAATATCATTACCAACCGTTATCCCATTTCTGCTTAACGATTCTTTATGCTTACTCTTCTGCTTTTTTCGTGCAATTACTTTAAATCTTCCAGCCCAATCAGCTATCTTTTTTAAATTCGGCTTCCTTTTAATTAACTCCGCTAGTTTTATCTGTTCTTCGAAAGGAACATTAGCCAATTGAGGTTTACCATTTCCGGCATTATATCCGAACAAATCCTCAACCTTTTTCTTTTGTTCTGTAGCTTCATCACAAGCCTTTTGAAAAGCACTTGCTATTCCTTCACCATTTTGATTAACAGCATCTTCCAAAGCCTGTTGTAGTGCTTGTTCAGCGTTTCTAACACGCTCTGCTTTCCCTTTACCTTTTGATTGTTGCTCTTCTTGTAATTTCTCCATTTTCTCTTTCAATTCTTCATTTGTCTTTTGTTCTTCTTTTATCCAATCACTTACCTTTTCAGAAAAACGGATTGAAGATAGGGCTGACATAAGAGAATCTAGTTTTGTTGATGGACGTATCTTTTCGTAAAATTCATCACTCATAATTCGGTCTATCATTGCTCTATTCCCTTCAAGACCTTTGGATGCTTTATCGCATAATTCAGGACTCGTTTTAAAAAGTGAAGCCCATATATCCCCCATAAGTGCATCGAAATTTGACATAGATGCTTTTTTTTCTATAATTTTTAATTCATCCGATTTCTCTCTTAACGAATTATATTTTCTACGATCATATGAATCCGTATTTAAAACGGAGTTGTTTTTTATTTGTTTACGTCTTTTAACTACCATTGTTATCTCTCCCTGGTCTCTTTTTAAAAAAAATAAAGTTGAGGACTAGTAGCCCCCAACTTTTGATTAAATCCCTGTCAATGTAAGATCAACAATCTCACGTTGTATTGTTTTAATGCTCTCGATTACTATTTCTAATTCTGCAGAGCGTTTTGGATATTGTACTTTCAATGCATCAAACGACTTTAGAATGTCTTTCATTTTCGCAGTCGCTTCAATAACTGATTCTGTACTGTTATTTGATTTTACAGCTTTTTGAATCTCCAAAACTTCTTTTGTTCTCTCTTCAATCGCAGCTTGTACACTATCTACAGAGTAACGTTTTACAATCTCCGCAGTTTTATCTTTTTGTTCTGCATTCTCCCATAGGCTATTAGTAAGAATCGAAATATCATTAACTGATACAATATTTCGACCTTCTAAGTATGCTCTTGCTTGTAATACAGAAAGTGATTGTTTAAATCGTCTATCAGATGGTGTAATTCCTTCATCTCTTAGTTCTTCTCGAATTATAGCCAATGATTCATAGACATCGTCAGGTATCTGAATCATATCTACTGCGAATTGAGCCATTTCAAGATCTTCCATAGTCATACTTGGAATAGTTGCAGTTACACCCTTATTCTTAAGCATTTGAGTAAAACTATTACTATCTTGGATATACCCTACTTCAAAACGTAATAAAAAACGGTCAAATAAAGCTTCTAATCCTTCCCCTTCTTCGGGATATTCATTAGATGCTCCTACTACAGACATTAAAGGCACTGGTGTTGGTTGACCATCATTGTAAAATACACGTTCATTGATGATTGTTAATAAAGCATTCAAAATAGCTGAATTGGCTTTAAATATTTCATCCAAAAATGCGATTTCCGATTCAGGCATTTTACCACTCACATTACGTTTGTAGACACCTTGTTCTAAGTCTTTTAGTGATAAAGCTCCGAATAACTCTTCAGGTGTACTAAAGCGAGTTAGTAACCACTGAAAGTAATTACTACCATCTATGATTTTTGAAAGCTCAGAAGATAACATTGATTTACCTGTACCTGCAGCACCGATTAATAAGATGTGTTGACGGGCTAGTAATGCAACCAAAAGTCCTTCAATTTCAGCTTCTCTTTCAATAAATTTATTATTTAAGTAGTTTTGAATATCTTTAAATGTATTTGTCATGTGTAATCTCTCCGAATCATCGTATTTTTTTATAAAAGAATCAATCTAATTTTTATAATCAAATGCTATTTAACACGCATATCATTTAACATTCTTTCAGTTGCAGCTTTCGCTTGGAGTACCTTCTTTTCTAATTCATCTTTATTAGTGAAAAGTTCCTCACGATAGTTTTTATAGCCCTCAATAGTATCGTTTGCCATTTTCACAAGTTCGACAAGCTGTGATTTTCTTAAATCACGACCATTTTCAGCAGCTTCTAATATTTCGTCTGCTTGATCGATCAATTTTTTATTAATCATATTCTTGTTTTCCTGTGAATCGACAACAGCTACTTTAAATCCCTCACTATCTTTTAAGCCATTACATAAAGCTATTAGGTTGTTCAAATTCTCTCTTTGAGAAATTGGAACAAAATAAATACCGCCATTCGGACGTACAGGTGTAGGAGCCATCGATTTTAAAATCGCTGTAATCATTACACGTAAATGCTGTGCTGAATGGTAGTCTTTATATGAATGGAATTTTTCATTAATATCTTGAATCATAGATAAGACCACTGAATCATTTTGGTTTTCTGTAGTGAGCGTTTTAGTCGCTTTATCCAAACGTACAACTCCTGATTGTGAATCATAGTCTAACCGTTTACCGTTTTGGTCTACAGTTTCCACCACAATATTACGCTGTATCATATCTTTATCTGAATAAACTTCACGAATAATATAATTTTTATAAACGCCAGCTACATTTGTTGCTTTTTTGCATTCGGCTTCTTTTGTCGCTCTTCTAAAAGCATCAACAGACCGAATTTCTTTTGGCATAAATGCTACATCAATACCGCAATCTATAACTAATTCCTCTAATTCTTTGCGATTAATTAATTGTTTGCCTACGGAGTACCAAAATAAGTTACCTAGTAAGCTATCTGCATCTTGAACGTTTTGAACTGCTGTCATGTTTTTTAATAATTCCATATATATCTCTCCCTGGTTAGGTGAATTTTTATAAAAAAAACGCGCTGATATGTATTTGTACACATCAAAACACGTTCTGAATTAAGAATCAATCTATTTTTAGTTATATATCCAATTTAAGTAAATCAAAGAAATCAACCTTTTCTGGAAATGCTGTGTTGTTTTGAACACATTCTGTTAACTGGTCAATAAGAATTTCTTCAAGTAGAGATTCTACTTCCAAATTCTCATATTCACCACCACATGTACGACATAGATTACGTGGATAGTTTTCTATTGCAATTACAATAGTTTTACCACTAAAATCTATGTTTTGTTCAAAAAATGGTTTAACAGTTACACGACATTTCTCTTTGCAATATGGACAAGTCATACTATTTGGCTGACTATTGTACTCATTAATTGCACACAGAATTAATTCCTCCATTGGAATTTCATATAACGCTCGTTTTAATTTGACTCTATCTTTATTATTTTTATTTATTGTTGCTACTAAATGCTCCATAGCTGCAATTCCTTTCCTATTACTTAAAATTCATCCTCGAAATTGCAGAAACATACACGTTCATTATAGTTATCTGACCATTTCCAATGATGTGTTTGCGGATTATAAGATGTAATGACAATCCATTTATCACCTGCTAATTGGTGTATTACTACATGCAATGGATGCCTATGGTTGCCAACATACCCCATAAGAACAAGTGCAATTGGCCCATCTGTTTTATTACGCTCAATCACCCAACCATTATAGAAAACATCTAGTAAATCCTTTGTATTAACAGAACGTTCTACTTTGCGTTTCTTTAAATGGCGATCCAGGACGATTGTTGCTTCTCCGCTTTTCATTCTTTCAATAAATTTTTTGTGTTCCCGTCTTCCAATAGGAACATATTTTTCAGTTCTTTCAAGCCATGTATTTCTTTTATCTTGGCATTCCTTTGGACTTTTACAGTCGTGCTTATTTTTACACACTCTTATTCCCCTCTCTAACTGATTTTTAAAAATAAAAAAAGCCGATAAACCCAAATAAATGGATTAATCGACTTCTTTTCTATATCCAACTGTCCATAGAACAGTGAACGAACTATTTGATTTTCGGCACAAGTGCCCGTTACATTGTCCTTCAGTGGGACGTAACGAATGGTTTTATGCCAATCTCCTGACTTCTCTATAAACATTGTTTATACGGTCGGCATTTGGCTTCTTTTACATACAGAATAATCATCTAGTTCATATCCGTTAATTGCGTATGTATAAGCTAATGGTTTAAGTGTTGCTCTGCCTAATATTTTAGCGTATGAACCTATCAATGTCAAAATAATTTACCGTAAAATTTTTTTGCGTTCCGTTGAAAAGAGCAATTAGATTTGTGCTAATTCAAACAAAATCAATTCTGTTGGTACTTAGCAAAGTGGAAAGTCCTTAAACCTTTAACATATTCACAAGAATTAAATATTATAATTATAAAATACATCCCTCTTACTGTGGCGTTTACCTATTTGGTAACGCTCTTTTTTATTATATTGAAAAAATGGAGGGTATTTTTGTATACTAAGTTATTTTCCAATTCCATTAGAGCGTAACATTTCCTCTAATTCCTGTTTTATTTCCTCTTGCGTCATATCTTCAACAGGTTTATATTCACCATTCGAATTGTAGTCAGCTGAATTATTCAAATTACTATCTTCGTCAGAATCACTATCTGACGTTACGCTGTCAACATCATCTTCTAAAGCTTTCTTATTCTCTTCAGAGGCAAATAATTTATATAATTGACTTGGATAATAAAATTCCCCATCAACTGTATATCCGTCAACCGGACCACCATATTTCGGAACATCGATATCAAGTTTATTTTGCGAACTTTTTACAATGAAATGTCCGTAATCACAAGCACTACCTTCACATTTTGGGATAGGTATTTCTGCTGCAATTTTTTCTATTGCTGACTTCATTACATGATATTTCTCATATAAATTCATATTGTCGAAATCACTGTTAGCATTAATTAAAATAGTAATTTCATACTCTTTGTCTTCATTCCGCTTTTCAGGTACTTCATAAGATATTTTTTCTATGTAATCGGATAGTTCACTATCGTTCAAAAGCGATTCTATATTCTCGCCCTCAACTTTTGGTGGGGTTGATGAACAGCCAGTGAGTAATAATCCGAGTGAAAAAACAAGAAACATTAACTTTTTCAGCATTTTCAAACTCCTTTAATATGTATTAAAGGTTAATTATACCTAATTAACAGGTATATAAACATAAATTTTTAATTTATCCGTAAAATATAATAGAAAGAAAAGGTAATCATTAAATCCTACATTACTTATGCTGTTTTCTTAAAGATTGTCGCTAAACTAAATCTTGAGGGAAAACAAAAAACAGAGTTAATCTACTAATGCGTAGAATTAACTCTGTTTTTTATATTTCGCAAACCAAATCTTCAGCTAAAATATCCGTTAGTTTAAGTAGATTTCGTTTATTTTCTTTTGTTCTCCAGTCTTTCAGTTAAATCATTAAAGTCATGGACTACATCTAGTCCTTTTTATTATCAATATACATCTTTCACCCCTCATTCTTTGAGAGTCATATTAATTATTGATTTAACACTTTTACTGCTCGTAGTGCTAAGACTTTGTTATTAATGATAACGAGGGTAAGTTTTTCTTTGGTTCTCGTTGCCAACTGATAAAACATTCGCACAACATCGTAATATGAACGACATGTTGCATATAGTTTTCCCTGAGCATCATAATCAACATAATCTCCTAATGTCAAAACCACATGATTAAATTCTTGGCCAATAACTTCATGAGCGTTTAATTTTGCCTGGACATTATTATAACGTTCATATTTCCTTCGCGTTACTAGATCATCTGTAAAAATTAAGATCGTGGCTTTACCTTTTGAAGAATCTACCAATTCCTCTATATAGCTATTAGCTGTTTCGATTTCATCAAAATATAAGACTTCAATGAAATCCCTAAAATTGTAAGTAGAAGTATGATTGTGCTGACTATCAAATATCTTCTTTATAAAGTGATTAATTTCTTTATTACTCCTAATTTTACCTGTAAGTATTCTGTTTATAACTTCTGAATTTAATCCTAGTATTTGATTCGCTATATCACTTGTTTTTTCATCAAGATGTAAGTATTGTTCTGGGTCATAAGAAAAATATATTTTTATTTTATTTTCTCTAGCATACGCTGTTATATTTTGGAACTGATTTCCGGTGAGTCTCTGTGCCTCATCAATAAAAATAGCTTTAATCTCTGTTGTCAAAGATTTTCTATAATCTCTTATAGGAGTGATATTCCAACCAGATTGTATTAAATTATCATGACCGATGTTTAATTTAGCACAATGAATAATTAAGATAGAATCTCCTCTATCTTTATAGTCTTTAGCTATATCGTATAATAATAGCGTTTTTCCTGTTCCCGCTTCTCCTTTCATTGCCTTAAATAATTTACTACTTCCCTCAAATTCCTTTTTAAATCTTTGCTGTAAATCATTTAAAAAGTACTCGTTTCTTAAAAACTTTTCTGTATCATTAAATACTGAAACCAAATACTGTTTCGGATTAAAAATTTCGTTTATATCTTCCTTTTCCAAATAACTTATCCGTTTTCCTTCTAACCACTCGACGAATCCTTCAAAATCTATTACATCTAATCGATCTTCTTCGGCAATGTATTGATAAATAGAATTACTGGATTTTACATATGTGAAAGTAAAAATTTCTCTTCCTGTACTTCTTAGATAATAGTTATTCTCTTTAAGTTGCTTTTTTATTTTTTCTTCAGTACTAGTTTCTTTTAATTCAATATTAATAATAAAATCACTTGCCACTTTTAAAATATCAAATTGTTTGGATATTTGAGGTATACTATAATCATACAAATAATTGTTAAAGACATTAATCTCACTATAATTCTTCAGTATTTCCTCAACAAAACTACTTAACGTATCTAACTCTCTAATATTAGGTTTACTATCATTCAAATAGTTTCCGGCCAAGCCTTCTTTATTCATCAAATTTAAAGTTAATAAGTTGATTTTTTTTAACATGACAATGATCACTCCTAAGCTACTAATTAAAAAGCCAATAAATATATGTAACTCTTTTATTTAATTAAGTATTTGTTTTAATAACACTAGTATATTGTATATCTCTCCTTAGGTCGCAAGGAAAGTATTTATTTCACAAAGTCATCAGATGATTCAAGCACAATATAAATGCCTCCTTTTAATAAAGCTGTCTCGCTTTTTGAGAAAATAACCTTTCTACTAGATAGTATACATAAAAAATCACCCCCTCTAAGGAATCCTATAGAGATGAGATGATTTTTAAATCCAACTA
Organism: Viridibacillus sp. NPDC093762; assembly: GCF_050279675.1. Lineage (NCBI taxonomy): Bacteria > Bacillati > Bacillota > Bacilli > Caryophanales > Caryophanaceae > Viridibacillus > Viridibacillus sp. NPDC093762. The sequence goes on from NZ_JBNNUK010000017.1 coordinate 75,182, forward strand.
GTTAATATCCAAAATAGTATTTAAGAGCTGATTTTGTCTTTTGTTCGGGAACACCCTTAGCATTATAGTATGCTAGGCTTAATCGATTGTTTTTCCCATTAACAAATTCATCATATGTACTTATACCCGTTAAATAACCTTGATTCGCCCCTTTGGAATCCAATTCACAAGAACCGCAGAACCAATACCCCCCATTAAATTGACCTTTATAGAGTGATAATCTCGTAGCTGTATTTTTACAGTAACAACAAATCGCTGAACTGAATGGCATTTCATTTAGTTTTTCCTTCAGCCCTAACATAAATTGATAATCTTTTTTATTTTGCATATCGTTACCATTCATCCATTGAAAATATTCAGGATGATTTAAAAATACCCACGCAACCGATTTTCCCTTAAATTTACCAAAAGACATATCCATAGAATTACCTCCTAGAAAATACGCTACCAAATATAAGCATACTATTTCATACAAACATATTTGACGTTTAATTTACTATTTTTATATCTATTATAAATATGTGTTATTGGACCTTTCATATGCATCAATAATCTATTCCATTCTATAAATCATCTTTCAGCCAAAATTGTTTTCCTTACATTAACTCTGAAATCATTTTAAACGTACATTGATAAGTAAACTAAAAGTTATTTGCTTTTGAGAGCTTTTTACAAGCAACAATTTTTACGTTTGTTGTCAGAAATTCACCCCATATTTGTTTGGGTATTTCGAATAATTCTTGTTTGATTTTTTAGTTTATAGTTCATAATATAGGTTTCAACTAAAAAAGCCCTCTTATTTCACATGAAATAAGAGGGCTTTTTTTAAAAATACATTAGAGTTAAAATTATTTCAATTTAATAATAATATCTTTAAACGGGTGTGCAATTTAATAGTTTCCCATAAAGCAAATTACTCCTACATACTTGTTGGAATACAAATTAATAAGTAGTATAGTCTAATAATCGTGTTCCAAAATCATCCGCTTTTTGTGTATTAGCAGCTGTATCTGTACCAAAGTAAATGTCAAAGAAATCTAACGTCCAACCCTTGTTACAGTTAACATCTCCCATATCGAAAACAGAAAAAGTATCTCTTGCTACATTATCCGGAAACATTAATAGCACAGCAGTTCTAATAGTTGTTCCTTTAGGTAATCTCGTTCCCGAACTTGTAAACTTACAGACATTGGGATGGACTGCTGCAGTATTATACAATACAGGGGTTGTTCCATGATAGGTTTTATTTCCAGATGGCGCTACATAAGCGGTTACATTTTGAGAGTAATACTTTGCAGCTAAGGTCTTTCCAAAATAGGGTTGTACAAATAGAAATGCAGAAAATAAAATAAATAGGACTGATATTTTCTTTTTCAAATTAAACTCCTCCTCTTAAGTAGATTAAATGATTCTGTATATGTTTGTTTCCTCCATCCTAAATTAATCATTAGCGCTAGTATGTCCCATATATTTACCGTTTTTTGGATTATAATAAATTTCAGCTGGTTTTCCATCTATTTCTCCATCTACACTAAGGAATATATTTTTTTCATCTCTTATAATACGAAAGTGGTATCCACTAGAAAATTGACTCTCTTTCCCAGGCTCTAACTTAAAATCCTTACTTGCTTGCTTTACTATTTGACTACTATCTATTTTTAGATAAGAGTCTTTAATTGTCTGCTCATTAGTACCTTCAATAATAAAATAACTTTTTAATTTCCCTTTTTCGATAACAAATAACAATCGACGGTCTCTATTTAGAAGAGAAATTATACCTTGCCAATTACCTTTTTTGCCGTCGTAACCACTTGCTAATTCATCATCAACACTGTTTAGAAATATCAGCTCTGATTCTTTGTCATATTTATTAGCTATTCCAAGCCCAATTCTGTATGCCTCAAGTATCGTAATTTCCTTATCTGGTAAAGAATTAAAGGTTTTATCATGATATTCTTTATTTTCTAAACTTTCATATGAAACTAATTTTTTATCTGATACTAAGTTTTTATTTACAATAATGAACATAGAAGTTATCGATATTAATAAGACTATAATAATGTATATTTTTTTCACTCAATCACGCCTTCCATCTTAAAAGAACTATTTTTTAAGATTATAGTATCAATTCTACAAATATTCACTATAACCTTCTTTATATTCAATATTTTTACATTTTATATAATAATTTGGAGTAAAGTTAAAATTAAACCCTACTGAATTTAGATTTTGCATTAACCAATTAAACACTATCAATGATTAATCAATATATTTATACAAATTTTATGTATACAAATTTTGGGAACCACTTATCTTTAAACGCTTTTTACTTGTTCTGAGAATGGTATAAACGACAACTGTAGGATTTTAACAAAAGCAGTAGAACCTAAACTAAAGGAACAAAATTTTGATATAACTTCAATTGGCGTTGATTTCCAAGAAAAAGAAATTTATTTACGCGCAAACGGTGACCAACAATATGTAAACAAAATTGAAAACAGTATTAAGAAGATCGTTTATGAAGCGTCACAACAAACAATCTTTAAAGATTATTCAATCGAAGTTTATAAGCAGATTATAGTGCCGCCTAATGCAGCTCAATTAGCATTCGAAAGAAATCAAGTATTAAATAAACTAACTACAAAAGTTCTAGAGGATCTTAAAGCTAAGGAATATGTTGAAATTGAAAATATACGTATTAGAGATAAAGATAAGAAACTACTTGTAGACATAAACACATCTATACAAAAAAACACTTTAACCAATATTAAACGAGGAAAACAAATAGAAAAAGAAATCAGGAAATCCTTAAAAGATGCTTATGCAATATCAAAGGGTAAACCTCAAATACTTGATGTTAAAATTTACAATGTCAATCAAGAAAAGTTAAACTAAAAAAGATGCCCCAGTTATAACTGGGGCATCTTTTTTCTATAATCTTTTCAACTAAAGAACCGTTCGTTGAATAAAGATTTATTAGAAATCAATAGAATTTGCTATCTGCACTAAAATTTCAGGTGTTACCCTATCAGAAACTTTCTTATCAATACTGAACATGTACTCCCAATTACCTCTTTCAAACACTAAAAAATTAAAACCTAAATATGGTTTTTCTATATACTTTGCAACACTTCCGTTATTTAGCTTGAAGGTTTTTAAAACATACTTATCACTAAATCCGATTCCAATTTTATGCTTAATAGGACGAACATCAATTTTGAAATGATTTTGAGGGAATTGGTCACTTATAAATTTAACTTCAAAAGCATCGTTTATTTCGCCATCTAAATTACTAAACCTACCAAAATGATGAGTAAAGCTAATTGGTGGTACTCTTAAAGGTAACTTAAGTTTTTGTTTAAAATTTTGTTCAAAATCGTCTAATGCATCATCTATGGTTTTGTATCCTACTTCAGTAAATATTCTCTCGAAAGATTGAGGTGTATCGTTTGTATTTCCATAAACTTGTTCTTCATTTGTTCCAAAAATTAAGAACCCTAATAAAAACACAAAAAGAGGTATACTTTTGTTCAATTTCATCACCCTAAATTTCATTTAGGTTTAGTTTGTCCATTTTAGTCGCAATAATCCTTATTCAAGTAAACTGCCCCGTTAGTTTAATAAGGAATTCGATCGCAGACGAGTTTGTATACACCATGCACATCAAGTTGACATAACGCCACTTCACGGAAGTATTTAACTCCATTACTCAATAAGAAAAAGCTGCCATGTAAAAGCAGCCGATTCTTCAACTAAAGCACACATTAGTGC
>NZ_JBNNUK010000018.1:0-69428 GCF_050279675.1 Viridibacillus sp. NPDC093762
TCACACCCGTTCCCATGCCGAACACGGAAGTTAAGCTCTTTAGCGCCGATGGTAGTTGGGGGTTTCCCCCTGTGAGAGTAGGACGTTGCTAGGCATACTAAGGCACAACTGATTTTATCGGTTGTGTCTTTTTTATTTGCTTATTTAAAACCAAAGGCTATAGCTGTTTAAAAATGGATCATATAGAATTCTAAGCTATGATCTAATAAGTTGATATTAAATATGGATACTACAAATGTAGATGAAATAGTACGAATTGTAAAAGGAATAAGCCTAACATTTGGAAGCATCAATTTAGAAGATATAGCAGCTCCTAGATGTTTTGAAATTGAAGAGAGACTGCGCAAAGAATGTTCTATACCTGTTTTCCATGATAATCAGCATGGTACAGCGATTGTAGTTGGTACTGCTCTAAGTAATGCCTGAAGGTAATTAATAAGGATAAGAGCACTGTACGTATTGTTATAAACGGTGCTGGAGCTGCGGGTGTAGCTATCTTGAAAATATTGAACCAAATTGGCTATGAACATATAATAGTCTGTGATTCAACAGGTATTATCTATGAAGGTCGTGAAAATGGGATGAATTCGGTAAAATTTGACCTTGCCAAAGTGACGAATAGTGAAGGACGAAAAGGATCATAAAGCGAAGCACTTATTGGTGCAGCTATTTTTATCGGAGTATCTGTTGCGAATATTTTGGATGAAGAAATGATACAGAGTATGAATCATGACCCTATCATTTTTGCACTGGCTAATCAAAATCCAGAAGTAACTTATGAAAATGCTATGCTATAGGATGTGCGTATTTTCGCAACAGGTCGTTCGGATTATCCTAATCAGATAAATAATTTGTTAGCATTCCCTGGGATTTTCCGTGGAGCATTGGATGTTCATGCTTCAGAGATAAATGAGGAAATGAAATTGGCGGCTGTATTTGCAATGGCTTCTTTAATTGATGAAAATGATTTAGCACAAGGTACGATTATTCCGGGTGCATTAGATGAACGTGTTGCTCCTATAGTTGCGAAGGCTGTTAGTGAATCTGCAATCAAGACGGGTGTAGCTAAAAAGCCTGTAGCTATTGAAAATAAATAAAGTACAAGGGCTGTCCAAAGAGTCGATAAAACGATTTTTATAGGACATCCCTTTTTATTGATATAAATAGAAAAGATATCATAAATTCTTAAAGATTTGCGAGTAAGAAATGAAGAAAGCAAGATATAATAAGAATAATGTTATTAAAGGAAGTGAAAGTGTGAGTAAAAAGCAAGTATGGTTTGAAGTAGAAGAAAACGAAACGATTGATGCGTGTTTGCAACGCATGAATAAGGCAGGGTATATGCCGATTGCGCGAAAAGAGGAACCGCTTTTTGAAATGAAAGACGGAAATCCAGTTCCAGTTCGTCAAATAATACGATTTAAAGGTATGCTATGCGAAGATTAACTAGAAAACGAACCTAAATACGAACGATTTCTTTTAACTAAAATATATTGTTCGTATATTTACATTGACTTGTCCTCTTTCAATTGTTAAAATGTGAGAAGGAAAACATCGAATCCCCATATATGCTAAGGAATTGGCCTTAGTGTCTCTACCCGACACCGTAAATGTCGGACTATGCGGGAAAGCAACTTTTGGAATGAGAGTGAAAGGTATGACACAATTGCGTAAAGCTAATGTATCTAAGCCAGTCTCTTTTGTTATGTCCTCAAGTAAATTGCTTTCACGCATGGTTGTGTGAAGTATTTTATTTGGGGACTTTTATTTGTTTAAAGGAGCGGAATGTATGAGTTCAAAAATCGGCGTGATCATGGGAAGTTCAAGTGATTGGGAAACAATGAAACATGCGTGTGATGTATTAGATGAATTGCAGATTCCATATGAAAAAAAAGTGGTATCGGCACATAGAACACCAGATTTGATGTTTGAATATGCACAGGAAGCTCGTACAAGAGGGCTTCATGTCATTATTGCAGGAGCAGGTGGTGCAGCGCATTTACCAGGTATGGTAGCAGCAAAAACAACGTTACCGGTCATTGGTGTACCTGTTCAATCAAAAGCATTAAATGGGCTTGATTCTTTATTATCTATCGTGCAGATGCCAGGCGGTGTTCCAGTAGCAACTGTAGCTATTGGTAAAGCAGGTGCGACTAACGCAGGGCTTCTAGCAGCACAAATTCTTTCAACAACCGATTCTGAAATTACAGAAAAAATTGAAGCACGACGCCAAGTAATGAAAATGAAAGCTCTAGAAAGTTCAGGTGAGTTAGAGTGACGAAAATTTATCCTGGTCAAACTATTGGTATAATAGGTGGCGGTCAACTTGGGCGTATGATGGCAATGGCTGCAAAGGAAGCAGGTTTTAAAATTGCTGTACTTGAGCCTACAATGGATTCACCATGTGGTCAAGTTGCGGACATACGTATCGTTGCCCCATATAACGACGAAGCGGCATTAGAAGAGCTTGCAGAAGTTAGTGATGTTATAACATTTGAATTCGAGAATATCGATTATGCAGGTTTAAAACAATTATCTGAAATTGCCTATGTACCTCAAGGTGCTGAACTCGTACGTATTACACAAGATCGTATTCTTGAAAAAGCTGCTATTAATAAGGCCGGTTGTCCAGTTGCAACATACATAGCTGCTGAAAGCTTCGAGGAGCTTCAAAGTAAAATCGAAACTGTTGGCTACCCTTGCGTCGTAAAAACTGCACGTGGTGGTTACGATGGAAAAGGCCAACAGATGCTACGATCAAAAAATGAGCTGCCATTAGCGAAATCTCTATTTGAACATTCTACTTGTGTAGCAGAAGCGTTTGTACCATTCGAGAAAGAAATTTCGGTTATCGTACAACGTAATGTTCAAGGAGAAACCTTTTGCCTTCCTATTGGTGAAAATATTCATGTGAATCATATTTTACACGAAACGATAGTACCAGCACGTATTTCAGAGGAAACTGCTAATAGAGCAACAGAAGAAGCAGAAAAAATTGCGAATCATCTTAAATTAGTGGGTACACTAGCTATTGAACTATTTGTTTTAGAGGACGGACAAGTTATTATTAATGAGTTGGCACCACGTCCACATAACTCAGGACATTATTCGATTGAGGCTTGTAACATTTCACAATTCCATCAGCATATTCGTGCTGTATGTGGTTGGCCATTACGCGAACCACAATTATGGTCGCCTTCGATTATGATTAATGTGCTTGGACAACATGTCGTACCACTGAGTAATTCCATTTCAAAATACTCTAATTGGTCTATTCATTTATATGGTAAGCAAGAAGCAAAACATAACCGTAAAATGGGCCACGTCACAATTATGACAAGCGACATTGAAAAAACGTTAACAGAAATTAAGGATTCCCACATTTGGTAGGAATAGAAGGAGAACATTATGATAGCACGCTATACTCGTCCCGAAATGGGCGCAATTTGGACAGAAGAAAACAAATATCAAGCTTGGTTGGAGGTTGAAATCTTATCATGTGAGGCTTGGGCTGAACTTGGTGATATTCCAAAAGCGGATGTTGCAAAAATCCGTGAAAATGCAGGGTTTGATATCAATCGTATTTTAGAAATTGAAAAAGAGACTCGTCATGATGTAGTTGCATTCACGCGTGCTGTTTCTGAAACTTTAGGAGAAGAACGTAAATGGGTACATTACGGTTTAACTTCAACGGATGTTGTAGATACTGCTCTTTCTTATTTAATTAAACAAGCTAATGAAATTTTACGTAAAGATATTAAAAACTTTATCGAAATTTTAGAGAATAAAGCGAAAGAACATAAATACACAGTAATGATGGGCCGTACACATGGTGTTCATGCTGAACCAACTACATTCGGTTTAAAACTTGCTTTATGGTTAGAAGAAATGAAACGAAATTTAGAACGCTTCGAAGCATCTGCTCAAGTAATAGAAACAGGTAAAATTTCTGGTGCGGTTGGTACTTATGCTAACATCGACCCATTTGTTGAAAAATACGTTTGCGAAAAACTAGGATTACAAGCATCACCTATTTCAACACAAACTTTACAACGTGACCGTCACGCACAATACATGGCGACTTTAGCCTTGATTGGATCTTCAATTGAGAAATTCGCTACTGAAATTCGTGGTTTACAAAAATCAGAAACACGTGAAGTAGAGGAATTCTTCGCAAAAGGTCAAAAAGGCTCTTCTGCAATGCCTCATAAACGTAATCCAATTGGATCTGAGAATATGGTTGGTATGGCTCGTTTACTTCGCGGTTACATGATGACAGCATACGAGAACGTGTCACTATGGCATGAACGTGATATCTCTCATTCATCAGCTGAACGAGTAATTTTACCAGACGGTACAATCACACTTAACTACATGTTAAATCGTTTCGCAAATATCGTGAAAAACTTAACAGTATTCCCTGACAATATGAAACGTAATATGGATCGCACATTTGGTCTTATTTATTCACAACGTGTATTACTTGCTTTGATCGACAAAGGTCTTGCACGTGAAGAAGCGTACGATACAGTACAGCCCCTAACTGCAAAAGCTTGGGACGAACAAGTGCAATTCCGTGGACTAGTTGATGCAAGTGAGAAAATCACTGCTCATTTATCAAAAGAAGAATTAGATGATTGCTTCGATTACAATTATCACTTACAACATGTAGATACAATTTTTGAACGTCTTGGATTAAACTAAACCGGGGGAATTAACAGTGGAAAAAGGTCAACTTTTGTATGAAGGAAAAGCTAAAAGATTGTACTCAACAGCAGAAGAAAATATTCTGTTTGTTGAGTACAAAGATAGTGCTACAGCATTCAATGGTGAGAAAAAAGAGGAAATCGCAGGTAAGGGAATTTTAAATAATAAAATTACAACTTTAATTTTCGATAAATTAAAGTCAGCAGGAATCGAATCTCACTTTGTTGAACAAATTTCAGAAAACGAACAGCTTGTAAAAAAAGTAGACATTATTCCAATTGAATTGGTTGTCCGCAATATTGCAGCAGGTAGCCTTGCAAAACGACTTGGATACGAAGAGGGTACAACTCTTCGTCGTCCAATCGTTGAATTTTATTACAAAAACGATGATCTCGGAGATCCGCTCATCACAACAGAGCATATTGAAATATTGAATATTGCTAAACTAGAAGAAGTGCAATCTCTATATGACAATGGCTTAAAGGTGAATGGGGTTCTCCGTCCATTATTCCAGGAAATCGGTGTTACTCTAGTAGACTTCAAACTAGAGTTTGGGCGTGACGCTAATGGTCAAGTACTATTAGCAGATGAAATTTCACCAGATACTTGCCGTCTTTGGGACGTAGAAACAAATCAAAAACTTGATAAAGACGTTTTTCGCCGTGATCTTGGCAATTTAACAGATGTGTATAAAATCATATTAGAACGCCTAGGAGGACTATCAAAATGAAAAAGGTAAAAGTTTATGTAACATTGCGTGAAAGTGTATTAGATCCACAAGGTTCTGCAGTGAAAGGTTCATTACACACAATGGGCTACAAAGAAGTTGCAGACGTTCGTATTGGTAAATATCTAGAATTACAAATCGAACCTTCTGACCGTGACTTAAATGTAGTGGTAAAAGAAATGTGCGAAAAATTACTTACAAATACTGTTATTGAAGACTACCGTTTTGAAGTCGAGGAGGCTAACTAACTATGAAGTTCGCAGTACTCGTTTTTCCAGGATCGAACTGTGATTTAGACATGTATCACGCTATTAAGGACGAGCTTGGTGAAGAAGCAGAATACGTATGGCACGATACAAAAGATTTAAGTAGTTATGACGGTATTTTATTACCAGGTGGATTCTCTTACGGAGATTACTTACGTTGTGGAGCGATTGCTCGCTCTTCCAACGTTATGACTGAAGTAGTAAAAGCTGCTGAAGCAGGTAAGCCGATCCTTGGCGTTTGTAATGGCTTCCAAATTTTAACGGAGGCAGGTTTACTTCCAGGTGCTCTTCTCCGCAATAAAAACTTGAAATTCATGTGTCGTACTGTTGATTTAAAAGTAGTTAACAACAATACACAATTTACAAATCAATATGCAAAAGATGAAGTAATTAAAGTACCTATCGCTCATGGTGAAGGGAATTACTACTGTGATGAGGATACCTTGCAATCTTTAAAAGACAATAACCAAATTGTTTTCACTTATTCTAGCGAAAATCCAAATGGTAGTTTAGAAGATATTGCAGGAATCGTCAATGAACGCGGTAATGTACTTGGTATGATGCCTCACCCAGAGCGCGCAGTGAATGAATTAATTGGTGGCTCAGATGGCCTTGCAGTATTCAAATCAATCGTCAAACAGTGGAGGGAAACACATGTCAATCAAGCTTGAACCAACACAAGAGCAAATTAAAGAGCAAAAACTCTATGCACAAATGGGCTTGTCAGATGAAGAATTTGCGCTAGTTGAAAGCATTCTAGGACGTCTACCAAACTGGACTGAAACTGGTCTGTTTTCAGTAATGTGGTCAGAGCACTGCTCATATAAAAACTCTAAACCAGTGCTACGTAAATTCCCAACTAAAGGACCTCGTGTATTACAAGGCCCTGGTGAAGGTGCAGGAATTGTCGATATCGGCGATGACCAAGCCGTTGTGTTCAAAATGGAATCACATAATCATCCGTCTGCAATTGAACCTTACCAAGGTGCAGCAACAGGTGTCGGCGGTATTATCCGTGATGTGTTCTCAATGGGTGCACGCCCGATTGCTATGTTAAATTCTCTACGCTTTGGTGAGTTAAAAACACCACGTGTGAAATATTTATTTGAAGAAGTAGTAGCAGGAATTGCAGGCTACGGTAACTGTATCGGTATTCCAACAGTTGGTGGCGAAATTCAATTTGATGATTGTTACGAAGGCAATCCACTAGTAAATGCAATGTGTGTCGGTTTAATCGATCATAAAGACATTCAAAAAGGTATTGCTTCAGGTGTGGGTAACCCAGTAATGTATGTTGGTGCTAAAACAGGTCGTGATGGTATTCACGGTGCTACATTTGCTTCTGAGGAATTAAGTGAGTCATCAGAGGAAAAACGCCCAGCTGTACAAGTTGGCGATCCATTCATGGAGAAATTGCTTCTTGAAGCTTGCCTAGAATTAGTGAAATTTGATTCACTAGTTGGAATTCAAGATATGGGTGCTGCAGGCTTAACTTCATCATCTGCCGAAATGGCTTCTAAAGCAGGTTACGGTATTGAGATGAACTTAGATTTAGTACCTCAACGTGAAACAGGTATGACAGCTTATGAAATGATGCTTTCAGAATCTCAAGAGCGTATGTTAATCGTTGTGAAAAAAGGGCATGAAGCTGAAATCGTTACTTTATTCGAGAAGTATGGTTTAGATGCTGTAACTATCGGTCATGTAACTGACGATAAAATGCTTCGCCTTATACATAAAGGAGAAGTAGTAGCAAACGTACCTGCAGATGCTCTAGCAGAGGAAGCACCTGTTTATAACAAACCATCAGCAGTACCAGCTTACTACAATGAATTCCAAGCAATGGAAAACGTAGAGCCCACAGTTGCTGACTATAAAGAAACTTTAATCTCACTATTAAAACAATCTACAATTGCTTCTAAAGAGTGGGTTTATGACCAGTATGATTATCAAGTACGTACATCAACAGTTGTAGCACCAGGATCTGATGCAGCAGTAGTACGTGTACGTGGTACGAACAAAGGTCTTGCTATGACAACTGACTGTAACTCTCGTTATATTTACTTAGATCCAGAAGTTGGCGGAAAAATTGCGGTTGCAGAAGCTGCCCGTAATATCGTTTGTTCTGGTGGTAAACCACTTGCAATTACAGATTGCTTGAACTTTGGTAACCCAGAAAAGCCAGAAATCTTCTGGCAAATCGAAAAATCAGCTGATGGTATTTCAGAGGCTTGTTTAGCACTAGAATCACCAGTAATCGGTGGTAATGTTTCTCTTTACAATGAGCGTAGTGGTGTAGCAGTTTATCCAACACCAACAATTGGTATGGTTGGTTTAGTTGAAGATTTAGCTCACGTTACAACACAACAAGTTAAAGAAGCTGGAGACTATATCTACTTAATCGGCGATACAAAAACTGAATTTGGTGGATCTGAACTTCAAAAAATGCAAAATGATGGACGTATTTTTGGTCTAGCACCAGAAATCGATTTAACTGTAGAAGCAACACGTCAAGATGCGTTATTAAATGCTATTCAACAAGGTTTAGTAGCATCTGCACATGATGTTGCTGAAGGTGGAGTAGCTGTTGCATTAGCAGAAAAAACATTCGGTACAAAATTCGGAGTAGAAATCATCTTAGAAGGTTCGGCAGTAACTGCTTTATTTAGTGAATCACAATCACGTTTCTTAGTATCAGTTAAAGCTGAAAATGCACAAGCATTTGAAGTAGCTGTTAAAGATGCTCGTAAAATTGGTGTTGTTTCAGCAGATGCCACATTGAGTGTTCGCGGAGAAGACGGTTCTACATTAATCGAAGGTCCAGTAGCAGAATTCCAAGATGCTTGGAAAGGGGCAATACCATGTTTGGTGAACTCAGAGGCTTAAATGAAGAATGTGGCGTGTTTGGGATTTGGGGTAATGAAAACCCAGCGCAGCTTAGTTATTACGGTTTACATGCATTACAACATCGTGGTCAAGAAGGTGCAGGGATTGTTGTCAAAGATGGCAAGCAATTTCGCGCTGTAAAAGGTGAAGGCCTTGTAAATGATGTATTTAGTGAAGGTAAATTAGAAGGCTTAAAAGGACAAGCAGCAATAGCTCATGCACGTTATACGACAGCAGGAGGCGGCGGAATTGAAAATGTTCAGCCGCTGCTGTTCCGCTCATCAACAGGCAGTTTATCAATTGCGCATAATGGTAATTTAGTTAATGCAAATCACTTAAAGCAACATTTAGAACGTCAAGGTAGTATTTTTAACTCAACTTCTGATACAGAAGTACTTGCTCACTTAATTAAAAAAAGTACGCATCCGACATTTCTTTCAAAAGTGAAAAATGCGCTTACTTTGTTAAAAGGTGCATTTTCAATCTTAATGTTATCTGAAGAAGGTTTAATCGTGGCTCGAGACCAGAACGGTTTACGTCCTTTAGCGCTTGGTAAATTAGGCGACAGTTGGGTTGTTGCTTCTGAAACTTGTGCGTTCGATTTAATTGGCGCAGAATTCGTTCGTTCAGTTGAACCAGGAGAATTAATTGTTATTAATGATAGTGGTGTGAAAAGCGACCGTTTTGTAGAACCCGCTAAACGTGCAATGTGTGCAATGGAATATGTATATTTAGCAAGACCAGATTCAGAAATTGGTGGCATAAACGTGCATATGGCACGTAAACGTATGGGTAAAACACTTGCTAAGGAATGTGCTCATATTGAGGCAGATGTTGTAACAGGTGTTCCAGATTCAAGTATTTCCGCCGCGATTGGTTTTGCAGAAGAAAGTGGGATTCCTTACGAATTAGGCCTTATTAAAAACCGTTATGTTGGTCGTACTTTCATCCAACCGACACAAGAGTTACGTGAACGTGGTGTGAAAATGAAATTATCTCCAGTACGTCAAGTAGTTCAAGGAAAACGTGTTGTAATGGTAGATGATTCAATTGTTCGTGGTACAACCTCAAGACGTATAGTGAAAATGTTGAAGGAAGCTGGAGCAGCAGAAGTACATGTTGTCATCAGTTCTCCGCCAATGACAGATCCATGCTACTACGGTATTGATACATCTTCATCAGAAGAACTTATAGCTTCTAGTCATAGTGTTGAAGAAATCCGGGATGCAATTGGTGCTGATACGGTAACATTTTTATCTGTTGAAGGCATGGTAGAATCTATTGCTCGTCAACACGAAGGTCCGGAACGTGGTCTATGCTTAGCATGTTTTACTGGAAAATATCCAACTGAGATTTTCCCGGATACTATCTTGCCACACGAAAAAGAACTTATACGTTAAGGAGACGATCTACATGTCAAAAGCATATGAACAAGCAGGCGTTAATATTGAAGCAGGCTATGAAGCAGTCCAAAGAATGAAATCACATGTTGAACGTACAGCAAGAAAAGGCATCATGGGTTCATTTGGTGGCTTTGGCGGCATGTTCGATTTATCTGAATTAAACTTGAAGGAACCAGTTCTTATTTCTGGTACTGATGGTGTTGGGACAAAATTAAAACTCGCGTTTATGACTGATAAACACGATACAATCGGAGTAGACTGCGTAGCAATGTGTGTAAACGATATCGTTGCACAAGGTGCAGAGCCATTATACTTTTTAGATTACGTAGCAGTTGGTAAAGCTGAGCCTGCTAAAATCGAGCAAATTGTTAAAGGTGTTGCTGATGGTTGTGTCCAAGCGGGTGCTGCGTTAATTGGTGGCGAAACAGCTGAAATGCCTGGTCTGTATGAAGAGGACGAATATGATTTAGCGGGCTTTGCGGTTGGTGCTGCTGAAAAAGCAAACATCGTAACAGGCGAGAAAATTACAGAAGGTGACGTACTTGTAGGCCTAGCTTCTAGTGGTATTCACTCAAACGGTTATTCACTTGTCCGTAAAGTCGTTTTTGCTGATAATGGCTTTACACCTGAAACAATTGTTGAAGGCTATGAGAACCTTGGCCCGATTGGTGAAGCTTTATTAGTACCAACAAAAATTTATGCAAAACCTGTTTTAGCAATGCTAAAAGAGTGTGAAGTGCATGGTATGGCACACGTTACAGGTGGTGGTTTCTACGAAAACCTTCCTCGTATGATGCCGGAGGGACTAGCAACAGAAATTGATTTAGGCACTTGGCCAGTATTACCTGTCTTTGAATTCTTAAAAGAGAAAGGTAATCTACAAGAGCGTGATTTATATAATGTTTTCAATATGGGGATTGGATACGTACTTTCAGTACCAGCTTCTGAAGCAGCTCGTATTATAGAGATTGCTGAACAGCATGGTGAAAAAGCGTATGAAATTGGTCGCGTTGTGAAAGGTGAAGGGGTTCTTTTCAAAGGTAATCATGATGGGAGCCTAACTCATGAGTAATATCGTTTCCATCGCAGTTTTCGCATCAGGCAGCGGTTCTAACTTTCAAGCTATTCAAGAAGCAATTGAACGTGGTGAACTAAATGCGAAAATTGAGCTCGTTGTCACAGATAAGCCTGGTGCTTACGTTGTAGAACGTGCTCAAGCAAAGAGTATCCCTGTATTAGCTCTAAGTCCTAAGGATTTTGGTTCTAAGGAAGCTTTTGAACAAGCTATTTTAGCTAAGCTACAAGAGTGTGAAGTGAAATGGATCGTTCTTGCGGGATATATGCGTTTAATCGGTGAAACATTATTAAATTCCTATACTTCTAAAATTGTGAATATTCACCCTTCTCTATTACCTTCGTTTCCAGGGAAAGATGCCATTGGACAAGCAATGGAACATCGTGTGAAAGTAACGGGTGTAACAGTTCATTTTGTAGATGCGGGAATGGATACAGGTCCAATTATTGCGCAACGTGCTGTAGCAGTCACTGACGGTGATCGCGTGGCAACTGAACAAGCAATTCATGCTATTGAGCATGACCTTTATAAAGAAGCATTACAGGCAACTTTAAAATAAATAATTAATTGGAGCCAGAGCTTCGTGCTTTGGTTCCGATCATGTACTACATAAGAATTACAACTTGCTTTCAAATCTAAGGAGGAAATAATCGTGACGAAACGTGCATTAATCAGTGTCTCTGATAAATCAGGTGTTTTAGAATTTGCTAAGGAATTAGAGGCATTAGGCTATGAAATTTTATCAACAGGCGGTACTAAAAAACATCTACAAGAAAATGGTGTAGCAGTAACTGCTGTTGACCAAGTAACAAACTTCCCAGAAATTTTAGGTGGACGTGTTAAAACATTGAACCCGCTTATTCATGGTGGATTACTTGCAAAACATGATGATCCTGAACACCAAGCGCAAATGGCTGAACATGGTATTCAACCGATCGAAATCGTTTGTGTAAATCTATATCCATTCGTTGAAACAATTTCAAAGCCTAATGTAACAATCGTTGATGCTATTGAAAATATTGATATTGGTGGTCCAACAATGCTTCGTTCAGCCGCTAAAAATCAAAAATATGTAACAGTTATCGTCGATTCAAATGATTATGCAACTGTATTAACAGAGTTAAAAGCAGAAGGTCAAACAACACTTGAAACACGTCGTCGTCTAGGTGCAAAAGTATTCCGTCATACAGCGGCTTACGATTCTTATATTTCTAACTACTTAACAGAATACACTGGTGAAGAATTCCCAGAGCAAATGACTTTAACATACGAATTAAAACAACCACTTCGTTACGGTGAAAATCCACATCAAAAAGCAGCTTTCTACCAAAAGCATTTAGGCTCAGATTTCTCAATCGCATCAGCTGAACAATTACACGGTAAAGAACTTTCTTACAATAATATTCAAGATGCAAATGCTGCACTTCAAATTATCAAAGAATTTGACGCACCAGCTGCAGTAGCAGTAAAACATATGAATCCTTGTGGCGTTGGTACAGCTGAAACAATATCTGAAGCATTCGCTAAAGCATATGAAGCAGATCCAACTTCAATCTTCGGCGGTATCATTGCGTTGAACCGTGAAGTAGATTTAGCAACAGCAGAACAACTTGCTGGAATCTTCTTAGAAATTATCATCGCTCCTGCATTCACTGCTGAAGCACTTGAAAAATTATCTGCGAAGAAAAATATTCGCTTACTTACAATTTCATTTGCACAAGAAAAACGTGATGCATTCAACACAGTATCTGTTGAGGGTGGTTTACTTGTTCAAGAGCCAGATCGTTTCGGCTTAAAAGACGGAGAAGTAAAAGTTGTAACAGACCGCGAACCAACTGAAGAAGAATGGGCAGCAATGAAACTTGGTTGGTCAGTAGTAAAACACGTTAAATCGAATGCCATCGTTGTAACAGATGACAAAATGACATTAGGCGTTGGTGCTGGTCAAATGAACCGTGTAGGCTCTGCAAAAATCGCATTAGAGCAAGCTGGTGAAAAAGTAAAAGGTGCAGCACTTGCATCAGATGCATTCTTCCCTATGAATGACACTGTAGAAATTGCTGCTAAAGCAGGCATCACAGCAATCATTCAAACAGGTGGGTCAATCAAAGACCAAGACTCAATCGACAAAGCAAACGAATACGGCATCGCAATGGTGTTTACAGGAGTAAGACACTTTAAACATTAATTTAATGAAGGCAACCTAAATGCGCGGCATCGTGTGGCAGCGGTTGCATGCCCAACATCCTGTTGGTCCAAGGCGCTCGATTATCTGCGACAAGCACTGGAAGGCTCGAATCAAAGGCGCTTTTGCCTTTGACCGAGAGACTGAAGTGACCTCGAGCCGATAGCGCCTGGGACCGGATATCTGAATAAGGAACACAACGGTAGAACATCAGCGTGATCCCTTAATTTATAAGTAGGAGGAAACATCAATGAAAGTACTAGTTATTGGTAGCGGCGGTCGCGAGCATGCAATTGCTAAACAATTTGCAAATGCAGCATCCGTTGAGAAAGTATTTGTAGCTCCAGGTAACGATGGTATGAAAAATGATGCAGAGTGTGTTGCAATTGACGTTTTCAACTTTGCGGAACTTATTTCTTTTGCTAAAGAGCAGTCAATCGACTTAACATTTGTCGGACCTGAACAACCTTTAGTAGCTGGTATCGTGGATGCTTTTCAAGAAGCAGGTTTGCGTATTTTTGGCCCAACAAAGGCGGCAGCTAAAATAGAAGGTAGTAAATCATTTGCAAAAGAACTTATGCAAAAATATAATATCCCAACAGCAGCGTCCGCAACTTTCACTGAAGCAGATGCAGCAATTGCATATGTGCAAAAAATGGGGGCACCAATTGTTGTAAAAGCAGATGGTCTAGCTGCTGGAAAAGGTGTAATCGTTGCTTTAACTGAAGAGGAAGCGATTGAAGGCATCAAAGACATGATTGGTAATCAACGATTTGGCGATTCTTCTTCTCGTGTAGTAATTGAAGAATTCCTTGATGGGGAAGAGTTCTCTTACATGTCATTTGTACATAAAGGGGAAATTTATCCAATGGTTATTGCACAAGATCATAAACGTGCATATGACGGTGATAAAGGTCCAAATACAGGTGGAATGGGTGCTTACTCTCCAGTACCTCAAATTTCTGATGCGGTTGTTAAACGTGCATATGATGAAGTAGTCGTACCAACAGTTCAAGCGATGACAACTGAAGGTGCACCATTCACAGGGATTTTATATGCAGGACTTATTTTAACTGCTGAAGGTCCAAAGGTAATTGAATTCAATGCGCGCTTTGGTGATCCTGAGACACAAGTTGTATTACCACGTATGGTTTCTGATTTTGGAGAATTCATGATGGCCTTAATGAATGAAGAAACTTATAGATTGGAATGGTCGAACGATGCAATACTAGGTGTAGTAATTGCTTCTGAAGGATATCCAGGTGATGTAAAAAAAGGTGCTAAATTACCGTCACTTGAAAAACTATCGACAAACTTCGATGTATTTCATGCCGGAACAAAGCTAGTAGGAGAAGATTTTATAGGCAACGGTGGTCGTGTACTACTAGTTACTACAAAGGCTACATCATTAAAAGAAGCACAACAAAAAGTATATGAAGGTTTATCTAAAGAATCGTGGGCAGGCTTTTTCCACCGTTCGGATATTGGTTGGCGTACAATGAAGTAAAACGAAAAGCTGCCCGATTGTTAGGTCGGACAGCTTTTTGTATAGTATGGAAATTATGAATTAGTTGAGTTAGATTGATTGTTATTATTGTTCTGTTTTTGATCGTTAGACTGGTTTTTAGAGTTGTTGTTTTGTGAATTATTCTTTTCACCATTACTATTGGAGTTACTATTCGAATTACTATTGGAATTAGCATTTGAATTGCCACCAGCAAAATCTTTCATCAATTGATCAATATTCGGAATAATACTCGCAGCTTGGCCACCAAAAGCACTTGTCATAGAACTATCCATCACGGATTTCATAGTGGAGTTCATCATTGCCTTTGTTGGACAATACTTTAAAATACCTTCCGCTGTTTTCATAGCACCGATAATAATCATCAATCGACCACCAGTACAATTAGAATCGCGCGAAATTCTACCGATACCAAATGCTGTCATAGTTATACCACATGTTAACCGCATATAAGCATTTCTCGTACTTAAGTTTTCTGATTGTGTCAATTAAGTCACCCTCCTATACAAATTTTCCCACAAAATACTACTAAAAACTTTGCTTTCCTAAAGTGCTGTGATACGATAATTCAATAATGCAAAAACAGTATTAAATCCTATTTTTGACATAAATTAAATAATCGATTTAACGAGCATATAAACAAAAAAGAAAAGCGAAAGGAGATGGATGTAATGCCAGAACCCTCATGGAAAATTAGTCAAATCCGTCAACAAATAGCTATCATTGATGGTAAAGAAGCACCTAATTTAGTAATTAAAAACGCGCGTTATTTACATGGCGTATACAAACAATGGATCCAGGGGAATATTTGGATTGATAAAGATCGTATTATATACGCAGGACCTAAAATGCCACCAAACACAGCGACAACAGATATTGTTGATGCTGAGGGACAGACGATTGTTCCAGGTTACATTGAACCACATGTTCATCCATTTCAGCTTTATAATCCCCAATCTTTTGCGGATTATGCAGCGCAAAGTGGAACGACGACGTTTCTATCTGACAACTTGACGCTATTTTTAGCAATTAAAAACAAGAAAGCGTTTACAATTTTAGACCAATTGAAGCAACTGCCATTCTCATTCTACTGGTGGGCTCGATTTGATTCACAAACGGAGCTTGAAAATGAGCATGATCTCTTTACGACAAAAGCAATTAATGATTGGCTTGAACGAACAGATGTCATGTTAGGTGGGGAGTTAACAGGTTGGCCAAGATTACTAGCAGGCGATGACCAAATGCTATATTGGCTAAAACTCGCAAAAGCACATGGCAAAAAAATTGAAGCACATTTGCCGGGCGCATCTGAAAAAACGTTAGTTCGCATGAAGCTTTTTGGTGCTGATGGGGACCATGAATCAATGACTTTAGAAGAAGTGGAAAATCGCATTTTACATGGATATGCAGTAACTTTACGTCATTCTTCCATCCGTCCAGATTTACCAACACTTTTGAAAGATATTGTTGAGAAGAAATTGAATATTTTTGATCACTTAATGATGACAACAGATGGTGCTACACCTTCATTCCATAGAGATGGTGTGATGGACAAATGTATTCAAGTAGCCCTTGATGCTGGGGTGTCGCCGATCGATGCCTACCAAATGGCATCTTACAATGTCGCGCGCTATTATAATATGAGTAATTTACACGGACTTATAGCAACAGGACGGTATGCTACTCTAAACTTTTTAGAAAATGAATTTAATCCAGTACCTGTAAGTGTATTATCAAAAGGTATTTGGTTAAAACGCGACAATAAAAAGGAGTTCACTCTACCATCAATCGATTGGTCAGCAATGGGCACGCTCGATTTGAAATTTGATTTATCTGATGATGACTTCCAATTCTCGATGCCATTTGGGATTCAATTGGTGAATGATGTGATAACGAAACCATATAGCGTATCCGTTCATACAAATGAAGGTAAACTTCACACGGACCACGATGAATGCTATTTAATGCTAGTTGATAAAAATGGAAAGTGGCGTGTAAATACTTTGATAAAAGGTTTTGCGACACATCTTCAAGGTTTTGCATCCTCTTACTCAAGTACTGGCGATATAATTTTAATAGGAAAAGATACAAAAGATATGTTAATAGCCTTCAATGAAATGAAAAAAATGAAGGGCGGTATCGTAATTGTTGAAAATGGGCGAGTTTTAGAAAGCCTGCCACTTTCAATTGGAGGAGGATTATCCGCCGAGCCTGTAGAAGTATTAATAGAGCAAGAATTAGCTTTAAAGAAGGCGTTACAAGAGCGAGGTTATCATCTTGGTGATGCTATTTATACTTTGCTATTTTTACAATCTACACATTTACCTTATATTCGGATTACTCAACGCGGTATTTTCGATGTGATGAAGAAAACCGTTCTATTCCCGTCCGTTATGAGATAGGAGGAAATCTTTTGAAAAAGAAGTTGATGATGGGGCTATTAGTACTTGGCGTTTTAATTGTCGGATGCTCTAAAGAGAAAGAAGAAAAAGAAGTAAAGAAGGAACCCGAAAAAACGGAAGTACAAGCGGAAGCAGAAGTTGAGAAAAAGACATATCTTACACCGTTCACTGGTTTAGAAGTAGAGCAAAAACCAAAAATGCGGCCTGTGATGGTGACGATTAATAATCATCCGCAAGCGCGTCCTCAATCTGGTCTAACTTCAGCTGATCTAGTTTATGAGATGGTAGCTGAAGGGAATATTACACGTTTGCTTGCAGTATTCCAAAGTGAGTTGCCTGAGAATATGGGGCCTGTAAGAAGTGCAAGAGATTATTTTGTTAATCTAGCAAAAGGTTTAGATGCATTTTATATTGCACATGGATATAGTCCAGAGGCGAAAAGGATGTTAAGTACTGGTGAAGTGGATAATATTAATGGGATGCAATATGATGGTTCATTATTTCAACGTTCAGCGGATCGAGTAGCGCCACACAACTCCTATATTTCAGAAGAAAATATAAAGTTAGGATTTAAAAAGGTAGGAGCTTCATTAAAAATGCACAAAAAAGTACCTTTCTCTTTTTATGAGTCTGCTGAAGATGTTAAAATAGAAAAGTATATTTCGAAAGTAGATATTCGTTATGGTGTTGATGAACAATTCCATAACACATATACTTTTAATGAAGACAGTAAATTATATGAACGTCAATCTGGCGGCGTTGTGACTAAGGATTTATTAAACGATGAATCTGTACAAGTTGCCAATGTATTATTCTTTGAAGTGAATCAAAGTACTGTTGATCAAAAGGGACGTCAAGCGCTTGATTTGACTTCAGGTGGAAATGGTTATGTATTTCAAGCTGGGCAAAAGTTAGATGTCAAATGGCGAAATGTAGATGGTGTATTAGTGCCATATGCAAATGATAAGCCTGTCAAATTAGTGCCTGGTAAGTCGTGGATTCACCTCGTACCTTCCAATCCTGGATTAGCAAAAGCGGTCACATATGAACCTTAATGAGGAAGGGGGAATGAAGCATGCAAATTGAAAAAATTAAAGGTCATCAAACAGAACAACTATTTAAAGCAGTTTTGGAGTTAAATGACATAGAAGAATGCTATAAATTCTTTGATGATTTATGTACAATAAGCGAAATCCAATCTTTAGCACAACGTTTTGAAGTAGCGCATTTATTACGCCTAAAAAAAACGTATGAAACAATCAAAAAGGAAACAGGTGCTTCTACAGCAACAATTTCTCGTGTACGCCGTTGTTTTGATTACGGAAATGATACATATGATGAAATGCTTGGTCGCCTGTATCCAGATGAAAAACCTTTTCTAGCTCCTAAAGACTGAGAAGTTGTTTAACAAATATAATGAAACCGACTGAGCAGATGCCTGTTCAGTTTTTTTCTTGTGAAATAAATTTTCGATAAATTCTTTCTTGCCTTTTCGAATATTCAATTGAGGCTACGTTTGACTAATGTATACTGGTAATTAGAGAAAAACTTGGTTGCTCTTTGGCTAAGTCAAATAGAGATTAATATTACAGATAGGTGGGTTAAAATGGAGTTTCAAAATTGGCGTCATGTATTTAAAGTGGATCCGGCAAAACCAATGACTGATGAAGTGCTAGAGCAATTGTGCGAATCAGGCACAGATGCAATAATTGTTGGTGGTACAGATGATGTGACAATAGATAATGTATTAGATTTATTGGTAAGAATTCGTCGTTTTACAGTGCCAGTCGTTTTAGAAATTTCTAATTTAGAATCTGTGACACCAGGTTTTGATTATTACTTTATACCAACAGTATTAAATAGCAGTAACACCACATGGGTAAAAGACTTACATCATCAAGCGATTAAAGAATACGGCGATATCATGATGTGGGACGAGCTTTTTGCAGAAGGCTATTGCATATTAAATGCAGATTGTAAGGCTGCAAAAGTGACGGAGGCAAGGACTGAGTTAGATGCAGAAGACGTAGTTGCTTACGCAAGAATGGCTGAAAATCTGTTCAATTTACCTATCTTTTATCTAGAATATAGTGGCATTTACGGGAATCCTAATATAGTAAAAGATGTTCAAGATGTTTTAGAAAAAACACGATTATTTTACGGCGGAGGCATTTCTAATGCTGAGCAGGCAAAGGAAATGGCTCAATCGGCTAATACTGTAGTAATTGGCAATATTATATATGAAGATTTAAAAGCAGCACTTAGTACAGTAAAAGCAGTGAAAGAAATA
The DNA here is from genome assembly GCF_050279675.1 of Viridibacillus sp. NPDC093762. Classification (NCBI taxonomy): domain Bacteria; kingdom Bacillati; phylum Bacillota; class Bacilli; order Caryophanales; family Caryophanaceae; genus Viridibacillus; species Viridibacillus sp. NPDC093762. Next base: position 19,467 of record NZ_JBNNUK010000018.1, read on the forward strand.
TAAAACTATAGTATAATCAAGAACAAATGTTTGTATTGTAAAAAGGTGGTGCGTTATGGAACAGCTAACGAATAATTTATTAAAAGGAATGAACCCAGAACAGGCAGAAGCTGTGAAAACAACAGAGGGCCCATTGCTAATAATGGCCGGAGCAGGATCAGGGAAAACGCGCGTACTAACTCATCGTATCGCGTATTTAGTAATTGAAAAAAAGGTGTATCCTTCGAAAATATTAGCCATCACATTCACGAATAAAGCGGCTCGTGAAATGAGAGAACGTATCGATGGTTTACTAGGCAACGGTACGGGTGCACAAATGTGGGTATCTACATTCCACTCTATGTGTGTTCGAATTTTACGTCGTGATATTGATCGTATTGGCTACAACAAAAACTTCTCCATTCTAGATACAACTGATCAATTAACAGTAATTAAAAACGTTTTAAAAGAGTTAAATATAGATCCTAAACGTCATGATCCACGCTCTATGTTAAATGCGATTAGTTCTGCGAAAAACGAATGTATCGATGTTGAAACATATAAAGCACAAGTGAGTTCAACAAACCCATATGAAAAAACTGTCGCAGATGTATATGAAGGTTATCAAAGACGTTTGCGAAAAAACCAATCATTGGATTTTGATGATTTAATCATGATCACTATTCGTCTATTCAAACAGGTACCTGAAGTACTTGAATATTACCAAAATCGATTCCAATATATTCACGTGGATGAATATCAAGATACAAACCATTCGCAATATCAATTAGTTCAAATGCTTGCGAAGAAACTCCAAAACATTTGTGTTGTTGGTGACTCTGACCAATCAATTTATCGTTGGCGCGGAGCAGATATCCAAAATATTTTATCTTTCGAAAAAGACTATCCTAAGGCGAAAGCGATCATGTTAGAACAGAATTACCGCTCGTCTGCACGCATCCTTCAAGCGGCGAATGACGTCATAAAAAATAACTCTAGTCGCTATCCAAAAGAATTACGTACGGAAAATGCTGAAGGTGAGAAAATTGCTATTTCACGTTCTTATGATGAGAAACAAGAAGCACAATTTGTCGTACAAACAATTCAAGAATTAATGTTGAAAGAGAATCGCTCACTTGATGATTTCGCAATTCTTTATCGCACAAATGCACAATCGCGTGCAATGGAAGAAGTGCTTGTGAAGTCGAACATGGCTTATACAATCGTTGGAGGCACGAAGTTCTATGATCGTAAAGAGATAAAGGATTTATTGGCATACCTTCGTTTAATTGCTAATAATGACGATGATTTATCTTTAGCGCGAATTATTAATGAACCAAAACGTAGTATTGGTGCAACTTCTTTTGATCGTATGGCGCAATTCGCATTTGAACAAGATCGTTCTATTTTTGATGCATTAAGGGAAGTTGACTTTATGGGCTTGCCTGCAAGAGCAGCAAATGCAGCAGCAAAATTCCATGCAATGATTTCGGACTTTACGCGAATGCAGGAATTTTTGTCTGTGACAGAACTAGTTGAGCAAGTACTCGAAAAATCGGGCTATCGTGAGATGTTAAAAACTGAAAAAACGATTGAAGCAGAGAGCCGCTTAGAGAATATCGACGAATTTTTAACAGTTACAAAAGCATTCGAAGCCCAAAGTGATGATAAAACACTTGTTGCCTTCTTAACAGATTTAGCACTTATAGCAGACATTGATTCTCTTGATAAAGAAGACGAGTCTAAAGGTAGCGTTGTCCTAATGACAATGCACTCTGCAAAAGGTTTAGAGTTCCCTGTCGTTTTCATCATTGGTATGGAAGAAAATATCTTCCCACATTCACGATCATTGCAAGATGAAGATGAAATGGAAGAAGAGCGTCGTCTAGCTTATGTTGGTATCACTCGTGCAGAGCAGAAATTATTCTTAACTTGCGCACAAACACGTACTATTTTTGGTCGTAGTAGCTATAATAATCCATCACGATTCCTACAAGAAATTGATAATGGAATTATTGAAAATGTTTCTGCGAACAATAATGGTGCTAGTGCTGGACGTTCACAACGCCAGTCAGGATTTGTTACATCAACAACACAGCCATCTCGAACAGTAGTGACTAAACCAGCATATACACAATCTGGTGGAGAAAAACTTGGCTGGGCTTCTGGTGACAAAGCATCTCATAAAAAATGGGGTGTCGGTACAGTTGTTAGTGTCCGTGGTGAAGGAGAGAATGTTGAGTTAGATATTGCATTCCCAAGCCCAACAGGTATTAAACGATTATTAGCAAAATTTGCGCCTATCGAAAAAGTATAAGCGCAGTTGCGGAGGAAAATTAATGGACAAAATACAACTGGTAAAGCGTGTAGCTGAACTAAATGAGCTTCTTCATGAATATGGACATGCCTATTATGTACTGGATAAACCGGTTGTTTCAGATGCAATTTACGATCAATTAATAAATGAACTCATTGCAATTGAACAAGAAAATCCGGATTTAATATATCCGGACTCTCCTACACAACGAGTAGGGGGGGAAATATTACAAGGTTTCCGCAAGGTTACACATGACTATCCAATGCTTAGTCTTTCGAATGCTTTTAACGAAGCGGATTTGAATGACTTCGATCGCAGAGTTCGCGCAATTATTGGTGACAATTTTAATTATATTTGTGAATTAAAAATCGATGGTTTAGCGATTTCTCTTCGCTATGAAAATGGTGTTTTTGTTGTAGGCTCAACACGTGGTGATGGTCAAATTGGTGAGGATATTACAGAAAACTTAAAAACGGTTCGTTCTATACCGTTACGTTTAAAAGAGCCGGTATCCATTGAGGCACGTGGAGAATGTTATATGCCAAAACGCTCTTTCACAAATTTAAATAAAGCACGTGTTGAAAAGGGCGAAGAATTATTTGCAAACCCTCGTAATGCAGCTGCTGGATCGCTTCGTCAACTAGACCCCAAAATTGCAGCGAGTCGTAATTTATCGACTTTCATCTATGCTATCGGAGGTAGTGGAGAGGCCTATAATTTAGACAGCCATAGTGAAGCATTAGATTACATGGATAAATTAGGATTCCATACAAATCATGAACGCAGAGCATGCAAGGATATTAAAGAAGTAATGACTTATATCGAAGAGTGGACAGAAAAACGTCCAGAATTACCATATGAAATTGATGGGATCGTCATTAAAGTAAACCGTTATGACCAGCAAGAGGAGTTAGGTTATACAGCGAAAAGTCCACGTTGGTCTATCGCATATAAATTCCCAGCTGAAGAGGTAGTTACTAAAGTTTTAGATGTTGATTTGACTGTCGGTCGTACAGGTGTTGTTACCCCTACAGCTATACTAGAACCAGTACTTGTAGCAGGGACAACTGTTGGACGTGCAACATTGCATAATGAGGACATTATTCGTGAAAAGGATATTCGAATCGGAGATCAAGTTATTATCCGTAAAGCTGGTGATATCATCCCAGAGGTTGTTTCCGTATTGTTTGATCAACGTAGTGAAGATTCGGTTCCTTATGAAATGCCAACACATTGTCCGGCATGTGATAGTGAGCTTATACGTTTAGAAGGTGAAGTAGCACTTCGATGTGTAAATCCACAATGTTTTGCGCAAATTTCAGAAGGTATGGCCCATTTTGTATCACGAAATGCGATGAATATCGATGGTTGTGGAGAAAAAGTTGTAGAGCAATTATTAAAATCTGATCTTGTAAAAGATGTATCAGACCTATATAAATTAAAAGTAGAAGATTTAGTTCAATTAGAGCGTATGGGCGAAAAATCAGCTAATAATTTAGTGACAGCTATTGAAAATTCGAAAGAAAATTCAATGGAACGCTTATTATTTGGCTTAGGTATTCGTCATGTTGGTGCAAAAGCAGCGCGCGTATTATCTGAAGAATTTGGTTCTATGCAGAATTTAATGAAAGCTACAACAAATGAACTTGTGAATGTAAATGATATTGGTGAGAAAATGGCTGAATCATTGCTTTCATATTTTGAAAATGAAGAAGTCCAAGTATTAATACAAAAGCTTTCTGATGCAGGCGTGAACATGGACTTTAAAGGTAAAAAAGTAAATGTGGCTGACATAGAGAGTATATTTTCAGGCAAGACAGTTGTTTTAACTGGTAAATTAGAACAATTGACACGACAAGATGCAAAAGAGAAAATAGAACAGTTAGGCGGTACAGTTACTGGAAGTGTAAGTAAAAAAACAGACCTAGTAATCGCCGGAGAAGAAGCAGGCTCAAAACTAGCAAAAGCTGAACAACTTGGCATTGAAGTTTGGGATGAAAACCGCCTTCTTCAAGAATTAACTGTGTAAAGGAGATCAAGATCATGAAACGACTTCGCTGGATACCGGCGATGATTGTTGTCACCATGCTTGCAGGTTGCGTTCCATCATTAAAGAATGACACGGAAGTAGTACAAAGCGATGCTAAAGACAAGGAAGAAGCAACGATCATTCCTAATATACAAATTGATGACCAATACTATCGTACTCTTTTACCTTATAAAGCAAGTGCAAGTAGAGGTTTGATTGTTTCAAACATTTATTCAAAATATGATATTACAGAAGCAGAAAGTGGACTATTACGCTTATCTCAAAACGCATTTGACCCAGGAAAGTACTTTTTCCAAGAGGGGCAGTATATAGATGAGGAAACTGCCTCTTCATGGCTTTCGCGTAGTTCTCAAACAGATGATGGATTAAATCCTGCTACTACCAAAAGTATGTCGCCAACAGAACGTGCTACAAAGGCTCCTATCTATTTGTCGCATATCGTAGAACAAAACTACCTTGAAAAAACAGGGAAAAATAAAGTAAAGCTTGCAGGTGTTTCAATCGGCTTGGCTCTTAACTCTATTTACTATTATCAAAAAGAAGATTACGGTGCAACATATGAAAAACCAATACCAGATCAGACTTTAACAAAAGAAGGAAAAAAAATGGCTGATCAAATCGTTCAACGATTACGTCAAAAAGAGGGATTAGAAAATGTGCCAATGGTTGTTGGACTATTTAAACAGCAAAGTCGTAGCTCCGTTGTTCCGGGCACATATATTTCTTACGGTATTGTTGATGAGGGATCTAATAAAATCTCAGAGTGGAAATCGGTTAAAGAAGAATATGTCTTGTTCCCAACAAATGATAATGAAGAAAATTACCGTGAGATGAATCAGTATTTTAAGTTCTTCAAACAAGATATTGAAAAGTACTTCTCTAACTATACAAATGTTATTGGAACAGGCTTCTATCAAGATAATAAAATTAAAAAGTTAAACATAGATATTCCGATTAAATTTTACGGTACTTCCGAAATTATTGGCTTCACACAATTCATGGCTGGTGCAGTAATTGATCAATTCCCTAAAGATTTAAAGGTCGAAGTTAATGTGACTTCTGTCAACGGACCAGAGGCATTAGTAGTAAAAGATGCTAATTCAAGTGAGCCATATATTCATATATATAATGATTAGTTTTTAAGAAAGAGTGCGACAAATTTGTTGCACTCTTTTACTTTAGTAGAAAGTATGAAAATCATACTTATTTGTGTCGATAAATTGTATAATCTGAAGGTAGTCAATTATCTCTATTCATTTTGTTATAATGGATTATGAGTATAATAAGGTTGTTAATAAGGGAAAGAAAAGCCTTTATTTTCAAGCGTTTGGCGTCACTTTAGCGAAAAGTATCGCCTTGCATAAATATTACTAAAAATGATACTATTATCGGTATGGTTATTGAATTCGGAGGTGTGAAGAATGGCGAATATTACAAAAGAAGAAGTTAAGCACGTTGCTAACTTAGCTCGTCTAGCTATTACAGAAGCTGAAGCTGAAAAGTTTGCACAACAATTAGGTGCGATTACTAAATTTGCAGAGCAACTTAATGAATTAGATACTACTAATGTTGAACCAACAACACATGTCTTACCACTTGTAAACGTTTTACGTGAAGACGTTGCAGTGAAAGGTTTAGATCGTGAAGTTATGATGTTAAACGTAAAAGAACATGTTGACGGTTTAGTTAAAGTACCACCAATCATTACAGAATAATAGTCAGTAAGGAGGGCCACATATGACATTGTTTACAAAATCAGCACTAGAGTTACAAGAACTTTTAAAAACAAAAGAAATCTCAATCGCTGACTTAACAGAAGAAGCCTACAAACGTGTAGCTGCACTAGATGGTGAAGTAGGCGCGTTTTTAGCACTAAATGAAGAAAAAGCAAAGGCACAAGTAAAAGAAATGGATGAAGTTCCTTTTGAAGAAAGAGGACCACTATTCGGTCTACCTATCGGTGTTAAAGACAATATCGTTACTGAAGGCTTAGAAACAACTTGTGCAAGTAAAATTCTAGAAGGCTTCAATCCAATCTATGACGCAACAGTTGTCAATAAATTACGTGAAGCTGGTATGGTAACAATCGGTAAATTGAACATGGATGAATTTGCAATGGGTTCTTCAAATGAAAACTCAGGCATCAAACCAGTTCGTAACCCATGGAGTCTTGACCGAGTACCTGGTGGATCTTCAGGTGGTTCAGCAGCAGCTGTAGCAGCGGGAGAAGTGCCATTCTCATTAGGTTCTGATACAGGTGGTTCAATTCGTCAACCAGCATCATTCTGTGGTGTTGTAGGGATGAAACCAACTTATGGTCGTGTATCTCGTTACGGTTTAGTAGCATTCGCTTCTTCACTTGATCAAATTGGACCAATTACTCGTAATGTACGAGACAATGCATTATTACTTGAAGCAATCTCAGGTGTAGATGCTAACGATTCAACTTCGGCAAACGTTGAAGTACCAAGCTTTGTAGAAGCTCTTACTGGTGATGTGAAAGGTCTTCGTATCGCTGTACCTAAAGAATATTTAGGTGAAGGTGTTGGAGAAGCGGCACGTCAATCAGTTCTTGATGCACTTAAAGTATTAGAAGCTCAAGGCGCAACTTGGGAAGAAGTATCACTTCCTCACTCTAAATATGCATTAGCAGCATATTACATCCTTTCTTCTTCTGAAGCATCTTCAAATTTATCACGTTTTGACGGTATCCGTTACGGCTTCCGCGCTGAAAACGTTACAAACCTAGAAGAACTTTACAAAGAAACTCGTGCTCAAGGTTTCGGGGATGAAGTAAAACGTCGTATCATGCTTGGAACTTATTCATTAAGTGCAGGTACTTATGATGCTTACTACAAAAAAGCACAACAAGCTCGTACATTAATCAAAGAAGATTTCGATAAAGTTTTCGAAGAATTTGATGTAATTCTTGGACCTACAACTCCAACTCCAGCATTCAAAATTGGAGAAAATGTTGAAGATCCTATGACTATGTACGCTAACGATATTTTAACGATTCCTATTAACTTAGCAGGTGTACCAGCTATCTCAATTCCATGTGGATTCGAAGATGGTCTACCACTAGGTTTACAAATTATTGGTAAATACTTCGATGAAGCTACAATTTACCGTGTGGCAGATGCTTTCGAAAAAGCAACTGAATTCAACAAAGAAACTCCTCAAATTTGGGAGGTAAAATAACATGAACTTTGAAACAGTCATTGGTTTAGAAGTACACGTAGAGTTAAAAACAAACTCTAAAATTTTCTCTGGTTCACCAAATCACTTTGGTGCTGAACCAAATACAAACACAACAGTAATTGACCTAGGTTACCCAGGTGTTTTACCAGTTGTAAACAAAAACGTTGTAGATTACGCAATTCGTGCATCTTTAGCACTTAATATGGAAATCGAACAACATACTAAATTCGACCGTAAAAACTATTTCTACCCTGATAACCCGAAAGCGTACCAAATTTCACAATTTGATAAACCAATCGGTAAAAACGGCTGGGTTGATATTGAAGTAAACGGTGAGAAAAAACGTATAGGTATTACTCGTCTTCATATGGAAGAAGATGCTGGTAAACTTACACACGGTAAAAACAGCTCTCTAGTTGACTTTAACCGTCAAGGTACACCACTTGTGGAAATCGTATCTGAACCAGATATCCGTACGCCAGAAGAAGCTTACGCTTATCTTGAGCAAATCAAATCAATCATCCAATATACAGGCGTATCTGACTGTAAAATGGAAGAAGGCTCACTTCGTTGTGATGCCAACATTTCAATCCGTCCATACGGCCGAGATGAATTCGGTACAAAAACTGAATTGAAAAACTTAAACTCATTCAACTTCGTTCGTCGTGGTCTTGAGTTTGAAGAAAAACGTCAAGCAGCTGTATTAAATGCAGGCGGTGTCATCGAGCAAGAAACTCGTCGTTTCGATGAAAAAACAGGTAAAACAATCCTTATGCGTGTAAAAGAAGGCGCGGACGATTACCGTTACTTCCCAGAACCAGACTTAGTTGATATCGTAATTGACGATGCATGGTTACAACGCGTAAAAGATGAAATTCCTGAACTACCAGCAGCTCGTAAAGTTCGCTATGTTGAAGAACTAGGATTAACAGCATACGATGCAGGCGTGTTAACATTGCAAAAAGACATCGCAGATTTCTTTGAAGCAACAGTAGCAGCTGGAGCAGACGCAAAACTTGCTTCTAACTGGTTAATGGGTGAAGTATCTGCTTACTTAAACGCAGAACAAAAAGAATTAAAAGATACTGCTTTGACACCAGAAGGACTTGCAAGTATGGTTAAATTAATCTCTGCAGGTACAATTTCTTCTAAAATCGCTAAAAAAGTTTTCAAAGAGCTAGTTGAAAACGGTGGCGATGCAGATAAAATCGTTAAAGATAAAGGTCTTGTTCAACTTTCTGATCCAACAGCTTTACTTAAAATTGTTACAGAAACTTTGGACAATAACCAACAATCAATTGAAGACTTTAAAAATGGTAAAGATCGTGCAATTGGCTTCTTAGTAGGTCAAATCATGAAAGCTACTAAAGGACAAGCTAACCCACCAATGGTTAACAAAATCCTTCTTGAAGAAATCAACAAACGCTAATTTAAAACTTTCAAAGACTGCTTGGGCATCCGTGCCTCAAGCAGTCTTTTTTGCTATAGTAGATGAAAAGTAAGGGGGCATTCATATGGAAACACTTAGTCGTTCTGAAGGCATCGTTTACGCTTTTGATAAAAATCACAAGCCTATTAAAACCATTTCATCAGGTACTACAATTCGTATAGAAACTTTCGATTGCTGGTTACCATGTTATTAAGTGCAGCTGGTCAAATGGAAATTTGCCAGATAGTCGATCCACTAATGACAGTGCGCTTTGTTTTATCAAAATCAATACCATCTCAGTTTAATACGAGGATAATTTAAATCGAGTAGTAGCGGAGTAACAACATCTTATTGGAGATTAGCATGTTTAGAACTTTGCCAAAAATTCATAAAACATTTACACTATTTTCAAGGGGGTTTTACATATGAAAACTGAACAACAATATTTTGATGAAACAATTTCAATTCAAGATTATATGGATAGTATGACAACGCATAAGGATAACAGCTTTAAAGTGTATAATAATTATCAACTACCTGAGGATGAAGCACTCATTTCTTTACTGGTATCTAAAAAACCACATATTTTAACGATAACAGAAGACTGGTGTGGTGATGCGATGATGAACAATCCAATCATCCGCAAAATTGCAGAGGCCGCTAATTTAGAAATGCGTTGTGTATACCGTGACCAAAATTTAGAGTTAATGGATCAATATTTAACAAACGGTGGTCGCTCTATTCCGGTTTACATCATTTTAAGTGAAGCAGGAGAAGTGCTTGGAAAATGGGGACCACGTGCACCACAACTACAAGAATATGTGTTAGCAAAAAAAGCCACACTACCTGCACAGGACGATCCTACATTTGAAGAGAAACAAAAGGAATTATTCTCAAGTATTACTGAAGAGAATGCTTCAAATGAAGAATTTTGGGGTTGGGTGTATGAGGATTTCCGTAAAGTTGTAACAGACAATTTAAAATAAAACCGTCATTTGCACAATAAGGATGATTCTGTATAATGGGATTGAAAGCTTTTCATGTTTGGACTGCTTCAAACTTCAAAATTGATATCACATTATAAAAAATAAAGGGCTGCCTAAACGAATTTAATATAAACGTTGAGACAGCCTATTTTGAGCCTTAAGTACTTTTGGGAACATTCCTCAGAATTTTTCCGTTAATATAATTAGAAAATTGTAGAGCAAAGAAGGTAATGATATGAAACGAGCACGAATCATTTATAACCCCACATCGGGTAGAGAAATTTTCAAAAAGCATCTACCTGAAGTATTAGAAAAATTAGAAGTCGCCGGCTATGAAGCCTCTTGTCATGCTACTACCTGTACTGGCGATGCGACTACTGCTGCAAAGGCAGCGGTTGAGCGTAAATTTGATGTGATCATTGCTGTAGGTGGAGATGGTACATTGAACGAAGTTGTCGCTGGGGTTAGTGAATTTGAAGAGAGACCTAAAATTGGATTAATACCGATGGGGACAACAAATGACTTTGCACGTGCGGTACATATTCCACGAGATATAAGTCAAGCTGTAGAAATTATTATAAAAGGTGATACTATTCCAGTGGACGTAGGATTAGTGAATGATCGACATTTTATCAATATTGCTGGTGGCGGTCGTATAACTGAACTGACTTACGAAGTACCTAGTAAGCTTAAAACAATGATTGGGCAACTGGCTTATTATTTAAAAGGAATTGAAATGCTACCGTCTATAAAAGCTTCTAAAATGCGTATTGAATACGATGGGGAAGTATTTGAAGATGAAGCAATGATGTTCTTAATCGGCTTAACAAATTCAGTAGGCGGATTCGAAAAATTATCACCAAACTCAAGTATTAATGATGGCTACTTCTCCATGTTTATATTAAAAAAATGTAATATCGCTGATTTTATCAAGCTTGTTTCACTTGCAGTTCGAGGAGAACATTTTAAAGACCCACATGTTATCCATGCAAAGGCTAGCCATGTGAAAGTGACTTCAGATGAAGTAGTACAGTTAAATTTAGATGGTGAATACGGTGGGAATATTCCTGCTGAATTTAGAAATTTAAAAAGACATATTGAAGTCTTTGTACCAATTGCTGATATTAGAGAACAAGATAGACCATAATATAATGAATGTTTTAAGACTAGAAGCCATGCTGCTTTCTAGTCTTTTCTTTTATTTAAAATGTGAAATGCAAATTCTTTGCTCAAGATAAATATCAATTCACATTTTGAACATTCTTTTATCATATTTTGAACATGAATACGTGATAAATCTGTCACGTTCGGAAGTTAGAATACAGGCTGCTATGGGTATAATAATAAGTAAGGGAGAGTGCGCTATGTATAAAACACATGAGAAGAAACTAATCTGGTTAAGCTTTATCGTAGCAGGTATTATGCTGCTGTCACTCGTCGGACGAATTTTTGGAAGCTGAGGAGGAACAATCATGGAAAATGAAAGTGCTGTATTTTTTAGCCGTGTCTTAACGGAGCTTACATTATCTTTCCATATCATTTACGCTACAATTGGCGTAGGTGTCCCATTGATGATTATGATTGCACAATGGGTAGGGATTAAGAAGAATGATGAGCATTATATTCTACTTGCAAGGCGTTGGGCGCGTGGATTCGTTATTACTGTTGCAGTTGGTGTAGTAACAGGTACCGCTATCGGTTTGCAGTTATCGCTACTTTGGCCTAACTTCATGCAGCTAGCAGGTAATGTTATTGCATTACCACTTTTTATGGAGACATTTGCGTTTTTCTTTGAAGCAATCTTTTTAGGTATTTATTTATACACTTGGGACCGTTTTGAAAATCAAAAGAAACATTTATTATTATTAATTCCTGTTGCAATTGGTGCATCGATGTCAGCAGTCTTTATTACAATCGTGAATGCATTTATGAATGCACCACAAGGATTTGATATCGTAGATGGTCAGCTTGTTAATATACAACCAATTTTAGCGATGTTAAACCCAGCAATGCCTACTAAAGTAGCGCATGTGGTCGTAACAGCCTACATGACAGCAGCCTTTGTTTTAGCAGCTATTGCAGCATTTAAAATGCTTAAAGGATCAAATCACGTTTATCACAAAAAGGCGTTGTTCTTATTAATGAAAGTTGGTTTAGTATTTGCCGTTGCATCAGCAATTATTGGAGATTTCTCTGCAAAATACTTAGTGGAATATCAACCAGAAAAGTTAGCAGCAGCTGAGTGGCATTTTGAAACTGAGAAAAATGCTCCACTTGTTCTATTTGGTGTAACCGATGGTGAAGAAGTGAAGTATGCCATTAAAGTGCCTTATGCTTTAAGCTTTTTAGCACATTCAAATCCTACAGCTGAGGTTATTGGTTTAAATGAATTTCCAGAAGATGAAATCCCACCACTTTACATTCACTACTTGTTCGATACGATGGTCATGATTGGTATGTTCATGGTATTAGTGTCAGCAGTATATATTTTGGGGAAAATTCGAGGTTGGTCTTTTGTAAGTACCAAATGGTTCCGCTGGGTCATTGTTGCAGGAGGACCGTTATCTATTATTGCCATTGAAGCTGGCTGGTGGCTTGCAGAAGTTGGTCGTCAACCGTGGATTTTACGTAAATATATGAAGGTAGCAGAGGCTGCAACAACAAGTGATCATGTGGACATAATGTTGATACTATTCTGTGGCCTATATATTATTTTAGGTGTTGGTAGTGTCGTCGTACTTCGTCGTATGTTCCGTCACAATCCAATTGAACAAGAAATTGAAGATCGCAAAGCTGAAAGAGGCGGTGACTTCTCATGACATTAGAAATTCTAGGGATATCCGTATTATGGCTGTTTTTATTAGGCTATTTAATAATTGGATCAATTGACTTTGGTGCAGGGTTTTTCAATGCTTATGGTGTATTAACAGGTCGAGAACATATTTTAACGAATATTATTCAACGTTATTTGTCACCAGTATGGGAAGTAACGAACGTATTCTTAGTATTCTTTTTCGTGGGAGTTGTTGGTTTCTTCCCGAAAACAGCTTTTTATTACGGGACAACATTACTCGTGCCAGCAAGTATTGCGATTATTCTCCTGGCTATTCGTGGTAGTTATTACGCGTTTGAATCGTATGGGTCACGGGGACATAAAGGTTATTCGTTTATGTACGGAGCAGCAGGATTGTTAATCCCAGCTTCATTATCAGTAGTGTTAACGATTTCTGAAGGTGGCTTTGTATCGATGGTGCATGGTAATCCAGTGCTCGATTATCAAGCATTGTTCACAAGCCCATTAACTTGGAGTATAGTCGTGTTGGCTATAGCGGCTGTTCTATATATATCAGCGGTATTTTTAACTTGGTATGCAGATAAAGCTGGAGATCGAAAAGCTACAACGCTTTTAAGAAAATACGCGCTTATTTGGGCGGGGCCATTAGCAATTTCTGTTATTGGGATTATGTTTGAGTTAAGTAAACATAACGTCGAACATTATAATCGCATGATTGATATTGGTTGGATGTTCGGTCTGTCAGCAATCATGTTTGTCATTACAGTATGGTTTATTTGGAAGCAACGGCATTATAGCTGGGCGCTAGGCTTACTTGTTGGTCAATTTACTTTGGCATTTTTTGCCTATGGTATCTCACATTATCCATATTTACTTTACCCATACTTGACTATATATGATAGCTTCACGAATCCAGCAATGGCAACCGCTTTAGTAGTTGCTTTCGTGCTAGGACTTTTACTGCTATTACCATCAATATATTTGCTCTTGAAGCTATTCTTATTCAACAAAGATTATATTCGTGGGAAAAAAGACCATCATGCATAAGGGAGGATTTTCAGAATGGTTAATTTTCTAATTTTTTATGCACCATTTATCATATTAGCAGCATCCATTGCCGTAGCCTTCTTTGTAGCGTTAAAAGATGGGCCAGTTACTAAAGGTGAATAATTAACTTTTTAAATCCAAGTGTTGATTCTGGCACTTGGATTTTTTCTGCATCTAGTTTTGTGTACCACACCATCGAGGTCGCTTCGAATACTCATATAAAGTAAAAAAGCGACTTCACATGAGTGTCCGCCACCGTTTGATGGGTGTGAACGGGCACTCTGCGCTTTTGTTCCTTCTAAGAGGTCATGGTACAATAGAAGAACTGAAATGGAGGAAGTACGAAAATGACAGCACCAGTAAAGAAAAATGACCGCTTGACGGTTTATATAGAAGACTTAACACATGATGGAGCAGGGGTTGCGAAAATCGATGGTTACCCACTTTTTATCCAAGGTGGACTGCCTGATGAAACTGCTGAAGTCCATGTATTGAAAACATTAAAAAACTATGGCTTTGCAAAAATTATCAGCATTACAGAACCTTCACCTGACCGCGTCGCTGCACCATGCCCAGTATTTGCACAATGTGGCGGTTGTCAGCTACAGCACTTATCATACGAAGGTCAATTGAAATGGAAAGAGAAAATGGTTCGTAATGTCATGACTCGTATCGGTAAGATTGACGCACCAGTGTTACCTGTTAAAGGTATGGACAATCCGTGGAACTATCGCAATAAAGCTCAAATTCCATTTGGCTTAAATGGCGAAGCACCGATTGCAGGTTTTTACAAAACAAAATCACATGATATCGTCGATACAGATCGTTGCCTAATCCAAACGGCAGAAGCAGATGCCATTTTAGAAGGCTTAAAACCTCGCCTCTGGAAGTTAGGTATTAAACCATATGATGAGCGAACAGGACAGGGTATGCTACGACATGTAGTAGTACGCAAAGGCCGTGCAACAAACGAAGTAATGGTAGTACTTGTAACGAAAAAGCGCATATTCCCGCAAGCTGAAGCAGCAGTGGAATTAATCAAGCAACTTGTACCAAATGTGACATCTATTATGCAAAATATTAATGGTGAAAAAACAAACGTTATCTTCGGTAACGATACGTTAAAACTTTGGGGCAATGACACCATTGAAGATACAATTGGCGATGTACGTTTCGAAATTTCAGCACGTTCATTCTATCAAGTAAACCCTGAGCAAACAGAAGTGCTGTATAAGCAAGCTTTAGATTACGCAGACCTAAAAGGGGATGAAACAGTGATCGATGCTTACTGTGGCATTGGTTCAATTTCATTATTCCTAGCACAAAAAGCGAAATCTGTTATGGGTGTGGAAATCGTACCTCAAGCAATTGAGGATGCTAAACGTAACGCTGAACTGAATGGCTTTACAAATACGTATTTCGAGGCAGGTCCAGCGGAAGAAGTTATTCCTCGTTGGTACACAGAAGGTAAAACAGCAGACGTTTTAGTAGTCGATCCACCACGCAAAGGTTGCGACGAAGCATTGTTAAATACAATTTTAGAGCAACGTCCAAAATGTGTTGTGTATGTATCATGTAACCCAGCTACATTGGCAAGAGATTTAAGAATCTTAGAAGATGGTGGCTATAAAACACAGGAAGTACAACCCGTGGATATGTTCCCACATACGGCTCATTGCGAAGCTGTCGCGTGGTTGGAATTGATATAGTAAAGTAAAAATAGACTCTTGCTACATGAAATAAAGTTGTGCAAACCGTGTGGATAAAGAATGGAGAGAAAAGGGGATATCCCTATCTCACCATCCTTTATCCACTTTTTGTTTGTAAACGAAGTACAGATTAAGAAAAAGAGGATAAGAAATATCTTATATGAGACGTGATAAAATCCAAGATTTAAGCTTTTTTATTGAATTTATCGAACTAAAAAAACTTTCAACCCAATTAAAGTCATAAAACTATTCTGAAAAAAGGGATTTACCGCTACATGAAGTTCATATATATAGAGTAAAAGTTAATGGGAGTGGAAATAATCGGAAAAACAAAATAGCAGATACAGATGGGGTGTATTTGTTGCTGTATTGTTTACTTATTTGTTAATGGCAAGCCAACGAACCGCTCCAGGATTGATTACAGACCAATTGATGAGGGATTTTAATGTAACTGCATCAACGATTGGGTTATTGACGAGTATACAATTTTTTGTATACACGAGTTTGCAAATTCCGATGGGGATTTTGGCCGATCGTTTTGGTCCAAACTTTTTTCTAATTATCGGGGCAATACTTACAGGTTTAGGTACAATTATTTATAGTCTTGGTACACATGAATTTGTCCTGTTTTTTTCTAGAATATTAACTGGGATAGGGGATGCGACCATATGGGTTAATATGGTGCTAATTTTGGCCCAATGGTTTCATACAAAGGAATTTGTTCGATTAATTGGTCTGGCGGGCATGACAGGAAGTCTTGGTTTCTTATTGGCGACAGTCCCTTTCTCCACATGGATACTTTTACTTGGTTGGAGGGCAGCATTTTTCTCAGCAGGATTATTATTATGTTTATGTGGATTTCTTCTTTATTTCGTACTTGTAAAAAAAACTAAACGAATCTTTTTGGATGAATCGGTAGTTGTAACAGTAGAGGTAGAACGCGAAAAAACATTAGTTTTACTGCGAAGAATATTTTCAAATCGGCAAGCATGGGCTCTATTCTTTTGTCATTTTGGAGTAGTTGGAGGTTATGTAGGGTTTATCAGTTCTTGGGCAGTACCATATGGGATGAATATGTATGAAATGACACGCTCAGATGCAAGCCAGCTGATTATGATCGGACTCATTGGGGCACTTATTGGAGCTCCTCTAACTAGTTGGATTTCAAGCCGGTTAGAAACAATAAAAAGGCCATATATTGTCGTTCATAGCACTGTTTTATTGGGGTGGTTTTCTTTCCTTGTATTTAATGGGCACCCGTCATTTTTCTTGCTAGTTATACTATTCTTTATCATTGGCTTTGGATATGGGGCAAGTGCATTAACCTTTGCAGCTGTACGTCAATCTTTCCCTATAAAAGAATCGGGCATTGTTTCTGGGGTTGCAAATACGGGAGGCTTTCTAAGTGCTGTATTGCTACCAATCATTTTTGGATATATATTGGATCATTTCCAAGCTACTTCAGGGAATCAAGTTGGTGGATACTACTATGGTTTCTTCGCGCCAGTTATATTCTCCATAATTGGCTTGATTGGAGTGATTTCATATAAGGAAAAGCGTCAGGTAACAGGAGATAAAACGAATATTAGCATATCTTAAATAACATAATTAAATATATTCCTTGAACGGTAGTTATTGTTGAAATGTATTTTTAGAAAAAAATATATGGTTCTTAGTTGACTAATCCTTTGTCATGCTTACTTTGAAAAAAAGTACATGGAAGCCTATGCAATCAATTGAAAAACACTAAATATAACTGAGAAAAAATGTTGATCTAATCATCAATTGAAATGCATTTCTGTTTATATTGATGACCTATTAATCTAACAAATTTAGATAGTTTGTCTTGAGGAAGTCTAAACACAAAACCAATTACAGTGCGATGTTAAAGAAGACCATGGATTTGAAATATTCTATGGTCTTTTTTATATTCATGTTAATTCATAAAATAACTAATGGGTAGTATAGATTAGTTAGTGAGTGAGAAGATAAAGATGTACGAATACTAAGCTCTACTTAATCTTCTAGAAGCTAAAAAGAGAAATCGACATAACTTGAAATAAACGATATTTCTTGTGGAAATGGAGATCGTAAGAGTGTTTACACTTATTTGTAGAGTAGTTTGTCTTTATTGTTCTTCTGAATAGGTGATGTGAAAATAGATGTCGATTCCTAAAGCTAATTGATAGAAATAGAATTTTTTTTAGGTACTACTAACAACGTTGTGTATATACGTGTTAAGATTCTTAAAGGACAATCAAACAGCTGAAGCGACGAAGAAAAATAGCAATAGTATGAGGTGCATTATAAATGGATAACAATGATATTTTAATTAGAACAAGATACGCTCTAGATATAAAAAATAGAGATATGGTAGAGATATTTAAACTTGGTGGTATGGAAGTAACAAGAGAAGAAGTACCAAAAATACTGACAAAATCAAAAGATGAATTCGATGATGAAGTTAACTTAGAAGAAAATGACGATCAGATAAAATGTGATTATAAAATGTTAGAGTCATTTTTAAATGGCTTCATTACTTTTAAAAGAGGTAAACAAGATTTAAAACCAGGACAACCAAAAGCTCCTGAAACAACGAAGGATCATGTGAATAATATGCTTCTTAAAAAATTGAAAGTAGCACTACAATTAACAACAGAAGATATGTTGGATATACTTGATGATGGTGGTATAGCTGTTTCAAAAGGTGAATTAGGCGCTATCTTTAGAAAACCAGGTCATAGAAATTATAAAGAATGCGGCGATAATTTCGCACGTAAATTCTTAAAAGGCTTGGCGGTAAGGTATAGAGCGTAATGGAATAGCATACTCAATTTTCACAAAAAGCCTCTTTCTTTGGAAAGGGCTTTTTGTGTTGTATTGATTATATTTGTAATAATACAATCTCAAATATTGAGGATGTTTTTCAAGTGAATGATTATTAATGTTTAGATTAATTCATTTCTTATGTGCTATGTTCCTGCATGCGACACATGTAGAGCAGTATCACGATAGAAGTTACTATAATCATTAAGAATGAAATTCAACTAGAGGAATTCGTTCATTTTTATTAGACTGTGGTTAATTAAATTGAAGTTTATAAATCCAAAGTAAAAAGGTAGAGCGTGATAACTCTACCTTCTTACTTTGGATTTTTATTGATTAGAATTGCCTTTTATTTGGTTTTCAGCCATTTGAACTAGTCGTTTAGTAATTTCTCCACCAACTGAACCGTTTGCGCGAGAAGAAGCTTCTCCTCCAAGTTGTACACCAAACTCTTGAGCAATTTCATATTTCATTTGATCAACCGCTTGTTGAACACCTGGTACTTCAAGTTTATTTGAACTTCGGTTATTTGAAGCCATATTTTTTCACCTCCTTGTGATATTAGAATGGACAAAGATTTGTTTTTAATACATTTAGTGAAGAGGTGGATAGTTCATCATACATGTTGTTTTAGGCTGCTATAGCAATATAAATACCTCTTTCAAAAAACAAAAAATTAAATTAAGCGTTTAATGGAAGGGGTTTTAAACAGTATTTTTGAAATGAAAATATAGCAATTACAAAAAGTTTATTCTGTGAGACGAATGGAGAAATAATTATGCAGTCAAAAGAGGATGGGGAAGTTTGGTGGAAGAAAGTATAGAATAGCCAATTGAATTACAGATTAAAACAGATCTACATTTTAATATATACAATTTTCAAATGTTTACTGTTTATTAATGAGGTAGTAAATTAGTAGCTATAAAGAAAAGTACCCAAAATACATTAGGATATTTTGGATACATTCTTTTGTCTATTTTTTATGAACAAATTTTATTGATTTAATTGTTTAATGAATTCTCTCATAAATCCTGGTAGATCTGGCCATGCATGTCCGGAAATGAGGTTTCCTTGAACATGGAGAGGGTCTTCAATATAAGTAGCCCCTGCAGCTTCTACATCTGGTTTACATGCGATATAAGCCGTTAATTCGCGACCTTTTAAGTATTGAGAAACAGTTGTTAAAATGAGACTAGCGTGACAAATTGCTGCAACAGGTTTATTTGCTTCAAAGAAATGAGTGACGATCTTTGGAACATTTTCATTTAATCGAATGTATTCAGGAGCTCTTCCTCCAGGGATAATCAATCCATCATACTCTTCAGGCTGTACATTCTCAAACGCCAAATGAGATTCAATTAAGTAACCTTTACTCTCAGTATAAGTATCCCAACCAATGAAATCATGAACGACTGTCTGTAAGTTTTTCTTCGATGGAGCGGCTATTTGCACATCATAGCCCTCTTCAAGACAACGAAAATACGGATAATAAATCTCCAAAGCTTCAACGGCATCTCCAGCTAACAATAATACTTTCTTTGACATTACTCATTTCCTCCTCTCAAAAATGGACTTTCGCCTTCACTTATATATTCTGAACATATTATTGATTCCCTCTATTGCGTGCGATTTTTTTTTTATAAATCTAATGATGCCAGTCACCGATACTACTGACGTTATTAGTATTAAATTGGAAATATTGTTGATATTAAATAATATTACAGATGACTGGCGTCAAAAAATAAATTTGATATAATAAAGTATAGTATTTATTAGGAGGAAATGGATTGTCAGTAGAAATTGGTAGCAAGTTACAAGGTAAGGTTACAGGAATCACAAATTTTGGTGCGTTTGTTGAGTTGCCGGATAAGGTGACAGGGCTTGTGCACATTAGTGAAGTTGCAGAAGCTTACGTAAAAGATATTAATGAACATCTTAAAGTTGGGGATCAAGTAGAAGTAAAGGTCCTAAGCGAAAAAGAAGGGAAAATTGCTTTATCTATTAAAAAAGCGATTGATAAACCTGTTGAAAATACGTCTTCTTATACGAAGCGCCCATATCGCCAGAAGGATAATCGTCAACGAGGCAATTTCCAACCAAAGGAAACCTTTGAAGATAAGATGGCTAAATTCTTAAAATCAAGTGAAGATAATTTATCTACTTTAAAACGCAGCACCGAGTCTAAACGCGGTGGAAGAGGCGGACGAAGAGGGTAATGATAGATAGCAGAAGAAACGCACATCATTTAAGATGTGCGTTTCTTTTTATTTTATGGACTAAAGTCACCGACACTTCTTATAATAGATATCTTATTATGGGGTTTTGTCTTTGTTTTAGTTGAAATTGCATACATAAATATAAGTAGAAACGGACATCTTATCAACTAGGAGGTGAACCCTACTATGTCGATAATAGGTGTAGAGCAATCGTTAACGAATGTATCGGAGGCTTTGCTTGCAAAGGGCTATGAAGTCGTTGAACTGAAACATGAAGCGGACGCAACGGGGGTAGATTGTTGTGTCATTACAGGGTTGGACAATAATGCACTGGGTATTCACGATACGTCCATTCAAGGTTCAATTATTGAAGCGGCGGGCCTATCTGCAGATGAAGTCTGTCAGAAAGTAGAAGAAAAACTTAATCTACATTAATAAAACAAAGCCAGGTCTAGTATAGACCTGGCTTTGTTTTATTATACGTATAGTAGTGGTCACCTAAACTACTTAAATCCATAGAATTTGATAATGAACGATCAGGAGATTTTAATCCATTACGATTCATTAAAGATCAACATGTCGTTTTGGGATTGATTACTTCCAAGACTTCTGAACTTGAAGATGAAGATGAAATTAAAGGAAGAATCGAAGAAGCAACGAAATATGTGAATATCGATCAACTTTGCTTAAGTCTACAATGTGGTTTTGCCTCTACTGAAGAAGGCAATCTATTAACTGAAGAACAGCAATGGGAAAAATTACGTCATGTTGTATGTATCGCTAAAGACGTTTGGAATAAATAGATTTTAAAATCAGGACTATCTACAAAAGTCGACTATCAGACTATTGTGGGTAGTCCTATTTACCATTATGGATGTATAAAAACCGGAGTTCCTATTGGAATTATACTTGCTAACTCTTCTACATCCTCATTATGCATGCGGATACAGCCGTGAGATACGGCCTTACCGATTGAGCTTGGGTCATTTGTGCCGTGAATTCCATACGTATCTTTTGATAAGCTCATCCACATCGTTCCAAATGGGCCTCCTGGGTTAGGTGCTTTATTAATGATAATAAAATTTCCTACAGGTGTATTGGTTAACATTTTTCCAACCGCAATAGGATATTGCTTTTGTAATACACCATCTTTATATAATCTAAGCCAACGATTGTCGAGTGAAACATCAATTTGATATGGAATTGTATTAGGATCAGGAAAACCTGGAATAACAATAGGTTGGCCAATATAAAGTACATTTGGATCGATAGATGGGTTCGCGCTTATAATTGCGGATAGCGGAGTGCGATAATCTCTAGAAAGTTGAAACAGTGTTTCACCTGGTTTAACCGTATGAATCAGTGTAATCACCTCCGAAGTTGTTACAGTACATTATATGTTTGTTATATAGGGAGTTCCATAATGACATATTGATATTCACAATTTTTTTAGAAGGAAGGCAGAATAGGTAAAACTGCTGACAACTATAAAATTGGTCTTTAGTAGGATTAATGACACTTTAACCAGTTGAATGCATGCTCCATGAGCTACTTCAAGATTTCCTTAAAGAAGAATCCTCAACAATGACTCATTATCGGGTATCATTATTTCTCTAATTTCATACTATGTTATAAATCAGGCTAAGAATGGAGGGAAGGCTATAGACATTTTAAGTAAGTTTAAAGTTTATCGTGAAGAAGAAAACAGACTGAAATGGGAAGGCTCATTTGCGGATTATTTAAACATTGTAAAGGAAAGGCCGGAAGTTGCTCAAACAGCCCATTCACGTGTATACAATATGATTAAAAGCTCTGGATTAGAAGAAAGAGATGGGCAAAAATTATTTAACTTTTTTGGACAAGAAATTTTCGGGCTCGAATCAGCAATTGAAAGATTGGTAGAGGAATACTTTCATCCTGCAGCAAGAAGATTAGATGTTCGCAAGCGGATTTTATTATTAATGGGACCCGTGAGTGGAGGGAAATCTACAATTGTGACATTGCTAAAGCGAGGGCTTGAGCAATATTCACGAACAGATGAAGGAGCGGTATACGCAATAAAAGGATGTCCGATGCATGAAGACCCACTCCACCTTATTCCACACCATTTGCGTAAAGATTTTTATGAAGAGTATGGTTTGCGCATAGAGGGTAATTTATCTCCTTTAAACACGATGAGACTTGAAAAAGAATATGATGGCCTTATTGAAAATGTCATGATTGAACGGATTACCTTTTCAGAAGATAAACGTGTGGGAATTGGGACATTTACACCTTCTGATCCGAAATCTCAAGACATTGCCGATTTAACTGGTAGTATTGATTTTTCAACGATTGCCGAATTCGGTTCGGAATCAGATCCTCGTGCTTACCGATTTGATGGGGAACTAAACAAAGCAAACCGAGGCATGATGGAATTTCAAGAAATGCTTAAATTAGATGAAAAGTTTTTGTGGAACTTATTATCATTAACACAAGAAGGCAATTTTAAAGCGGGTAGATTTGCATTAATTAGTGCAGATGAATTAATTGTTGCCCATACGAACGAAACTGAATACCGATCTTTTATTTCAAATAAAAAGAACGAGGCACTTCACTCAAGAATTATTGTGATGCCTATTCCTTATAATTTAAAAGTAAGTCAGGAAGAACGAATTTACGAGAAAATGATTAATGAAAGTGATATGGCGCATGTTCATATTGCCCCTCATGCATTAAAAGTAGCTGCAATCTTTTCTGTCTTAACGAGGTTGGAAACACCTAAAAAGCAAAGTATTGATCTTGTGAAAAAGATGCGTATGTACGATGGAGAAAGTGTAGAAGGATATAATTCAGTTGATGTAGAGGAATTGAAAAAAGAGTATCCAAATGAGGGTATGAATGGTATTGATCCTCGTTATATTATAAATCGAATTTCATCTGCCATTATTCGAAAAGAAGTACCATCTATTAATGCATTAGACGTTTTACGTTCACTTAAAGATGGGCTTGACCAACATGCCTCGATTTCCCAAGAAGATAGGGAAAAATTTATCAATTATATTGCAGTTGCAAGAAGAGAATACGATGACATTGCGAAGAATGAAGTTCAAAAAGCATTTGTTTATTCGTATGAAGAATCTGCAAAAACGCTAATGAACAATTACCTCGATAATGTAGAAGCATACTGTAATAAAAATAAAATTCGAGATATCCTTACTGGAGAAGAAATGAATCCAGATGAAAAACTAATGCGATCCATAGAAGAACAAATAGGTATTTCTGAAAATGCGAAGAGGGGATTCCGAGAAGAAATTTTAATTCGTATTTCGGCCTATGCAAGAAATGGAAAGAGATTCGAATATCATTCTCATGAAAGATTACGTGAAGCAATTCAAAAGAAATTGTTTGCTGATTTAAAAGATGTTGTGAAAATTACAACGTCCTCAAAAATGCCTGACGAATCTCAGCTTAAAAAGATTAACGAAGTTGTTGCAAGGCTTATAGATGAGCATGGATATAATTCAACTTCTGCAAATGAATTATTGCAATATGTAGGCAGCTTACTGAATCGTTAAAGTTAAGAAAAGCGTCGAGTTACCCCGAAAAGCGCTGGACGCAAAAGAGCGCCACGCCCTGTAGCAATTTCGAATAAGGATGGCGAATTCTCCTAGGTAGCTACTACAAAACGTATATAATATTTTCTTTTTAAATAAGGGGTGTCCAGATAAATTTTAGGGCACTCTTTTTTATTTACAAAAAGAAGTCAAACAATTATAAATACTAACATATTATAAGAAAAGTGCCTTCCTATTTTAAGAAATCTCACCTAAGAAGTAGAACATACAGGGAGTCGTACTAAAAAATGTAATATCAAGAAAGAACGGTCTTTTGATTAGGGTGTAAAGTCGGTTGCTAATAGGCTTAGGCGAATTTGATTTTATAGATGGGTGAGGATAAAAATGAGCGAAAACCAGGATAAGCGCTTTGTCATCTCTCAGGAAAATTGGTCCCTCCATCGCAAAGGGTACCAAGATCAACAACGCCACATGGAAAAAGTAAAAGATGCAATTAAAAATAATTTACCAGATTTAATAAGTGAAGAAAGTATTGTTATGTCAAATGGTCGCGAGGTTATTAAAATTCCTATACGATCTCTAGATGAATATAAAATTCGTTATAACTATGATAAGTCAAAACATGTTGGTCAAGGACAAGGTGATAGTCAGGTAGGCGATGTAGTAGCAAGAGCTCCAAGTCAAGGGGATAAAGGTAAAAGCGCAGGAAACGGTAAAGAAGCAGGTGACAAACCTGGAGAAGATTATTATGAGGCAGAAGTCAGTCTTGAAGAAATAGAGAGTGCCTTATTTAAAGAGTTAGAGTTACCTAATTTGAAAGAAAAAGAAGTGGCAGATATCACAACAGAAAAAATTGAATTTAACGATATTCGGAAAAAAGGTCTTATGGGTAATATCGATAAGAAGCGTACAATCTTAAATGCGATTAAACGTAATGCCATTAAAGGAAAAGCAGATATTGCTCCTATCCATAATGACGACTTACGTTTTAAAACATGGGATGAAGTGACAAACCCTGAATCAAAGGCAGTAGTTCTAGCGATGATGGATACAAGTGCCTCGATGGGCAATTTTGAAAAGTATTGTGCAAGGAGCTTTTTCTTTTGGATGACAAGGTTTTTACGTTCCAAATACGAAACAGTTGAAATTGAATTTATTGCTCATCATACAGAAGCAAAAGTAGTATCAGAGGAAGATTTCTTTTCAAAAGGAGAAAGTGGAGGAACACTTTGCTCATCCGCCTATATAAAAGCTTTAGAACTGATTAAACAGAAATATAACCCAACGAGATATAATATTTATCCTGTTCATTTTTCAGATGGAGAAAATATGTCAACTGATAATGAAAAGTGTATGAAATTGGTTCAGGAATTAATGAAAGTATCCAGTATGTTCGGGTACGGAGAAGTAAATCAACATAATCGTTTTTCTACATTAATGTATAACTATAAAAAAATTGAAGATCAGAAATTTCGCCACTATATATTGAGACATAAAAGTGACGTTTATGAAGCGTTAAAAAGCTTTTTCCAAAAAGTTGAGTCTTAAGCGAGAGATGGATGGTGCCAAGCACTCATTTCCTAATAATAGACACGGGGGGATTTAGATAAATGGAAAAAGAGCTTCACCAAGCGATTGATGAAATTACGGAAATTGCGACTGGGTTTGGTCTAGACTTTTACCCGATGCGTTATGAAATATGCCCTGCAGATATTATTTATACATTTGGAGCATACGGTATGCCTACTCGTTTTTCCCATTGGAGTTTCGGTAAACAATTTCACAAAATGAAGCTGCAGTATGATTTAGGTTTAAGTCAAATTTATGAGCTTGTCATTAACTCCAACCCTTGTTATGCATTCTTACTCGATACAAATAAGTTAACACAAAATAAACTGATCATAGCGCACGTTTTAGCGCACTGTGACTTTTTCAAGAATAACGTTCGCTTCTCTAACACAAGACGAGATATGGTCGAGAGTATGACAGCTACGGCTGAACGAATAGCCAATTATGAAATGCTCTTCGGAAAAGACGAAGTAGAAGAGTTTTTAGATGCTGTTTTAGCTATTCAAGAGCATATCGATCCATCTATACAGCGACCTAAGCTGTTAACATATGAAAACGAAATTGATGATGATGAGGATGTAGCTCGTAAAACACCTTACGATGATCTTTGGAGAATAGATGAAAAAGAAAAAGAAAAAGAACAGAAGACAATACGACAAAAAAAGAAACAGTTTCCTCCATATCCAGAAAAAGATCTACTATTATTTATCGAGCAATATAGTCGTGAATTAGAGGAATGGCAACGAGATATATTAACGATGATGCGTGAGGAAATGCTCTATTTTTGGCCACAATTAGAAACGAAAATTATGAACGAAGGCTGGGCTTCCTTCTGGCATCAACGTATTATGAGAGAGCTAAATTTAACAACGGATGAATCGATTGAATATGCAAAGTTAAACGCAGGAGTTGTTCAACCGTCTAAGACAACTATAAATCCATATTATCTTGGCCTGAAAATTTTTGAAGATATTGAAAAGAGATATGATTCTCCAACAGAAGAGATGCGCAAATTAGGAGTGAAGCAGAACTCCGGCCGAGAGAAAATGTTTGAAGTAAGAGAAGTTGAATCTGATATTTCCTTTATCCGAAATTATTTAACCAAAGACTTAGTGAAGCATGAAGATCTTTATTTATTTGAAAAAAAGGGCAATGAATATAAAATTACAGATAAAGATTATGAAAATGTACGTGATCAACTCGTATCAATGCGTGTGAATGGTGGATTTCCATATATTGTTGTGAAAGATGGAGATTACTTACGAAATGGTGAATTATATTTAGTCCACGGATTTGAAGGAATGGAACTCGATACTCGCTATTTAGAAAATGTTTTACGATATATTTATCAGCTATGGGGGCGCCCTGTTCATGTAGAAACCCATAGTGAAGAAAAGATAGTTCTCTATTCATATGATGGTAAAAAAAATTCACGTAGATTTTTATAAAACTAAATATGAAACTATTAAGCCCTTGAATTGATATATTTAAGGGCTTTATTTGTTGCATACCTAAATGGAGAAAGATAGGCATGTAAATAGTGAATAAATTAAAGAAGATGCGGAATAACGCGAACAACTTTTTACCCAGTTTCATATGTATATAGAGGAAGGGGCGAATTAGATGGTTTCAACTGAAACAATTAATATTGAGGGTTCTATTTTCAAGGCTGTTACTGTAAGTTTACCTAAAACGACATTGTTAACGGTTTCGAATGATGTAGGTTATATTATGTGTGGTGCGTTAGATGTAGGTCTTTTGAATACGAAATTAGCTGATCGTAAAATAGTTGCCGGTCGAGCAGTTGGTGTGAAGACAATTGAACAATTGTTGAATGCACCTCTTGAGTCAGTTACCCTTGAAGCAGAGCAATTTGGCATTGTTAAAGGAATGGTTGGATCAGAGGCATTATTAAAAATGATTTAAATTATCTTCTAACACTAAGCGATGAAAAGTAGCAATGATGTTAAGTTAAGGTAGAAATTATTATAATAAGTGATCTAATGGGTCGGTCTTCATTACGTAAAGTAATCGGAGGTTGACCCATTTATTTTTATATGGAGAATTATTTTAGCAAGCTTTTTTTATAATACGGAAATTAATGGAGATAATAAGGAAGGTAAAAGGATTGAGAGGATGTATCGCTATGGACTTTTTTCATGCACAAGAAACGCTTTCTGCAATTCAATGGATTCTCCGAGCAATTGTCGCTTTTCTTTTTTTACTCATTACAGCGAAAGTTATGGGGCAACGTTCTATCTCTCAGTTGAGATTACTCGATTTTGCTATGGCAATATCTGTAGGGAATATTATTGCCCATCCCTTGTCTGATGAAGGATTAGGGATGAAGGGATCCATTATTTCTATGTCAACTTTAGTTGTTTTATATTCAGTTGGCGTATACTTGAGCCTTAAATGGGTCCCGTTTCGACATATAATAGATTCCTCACCATTCCCACTTATTAAGAATGGACAAATTGTTTCCAAAAACTTATCAAAGGCTAGGATTTCCATCGATTTACTTTTATCTGAATTAAGAAAAGAAAAAATAGAAGATATTCAAAAGGTTGCTCTAGCTTTATGGGAGCCAGATGGAACTATTTCAAGCTTTTTATACCCTCAATATCAAACATTATCTCGAGCAGATATGAAGTTAGCACCTGAAGCCTTTTCTTTACCTACCGTACTTATTAAAGAGGGTAAGATTGATTACTATGAATTGAAGAACTCAAATATTAATGAGGATTGGCTTAAAGACAGAGTCATATCCATGTTTAACGCAGATGTTAAAGATGTATTATTAGCAACAATAGATCAAAACGATAATTTGCAAGTGTTTCTGTACAACTGAAGACGGTCATCCAAGTAATTCTCGTTGTGTTTAAAATAGATAGGGTTTTATCCAATATTTGTTGAAATCCCTATCTATTGAGATAAACATCGGAAACTAAAAAAGGAACAGCTACTATTAAAAGAATGTAAATTTCAAATTAATATATATAAATTGGTATAAATGGTGTACCTTGTTAAATAGAATATAAGGATTGCTATTTAAGGAGGGTTATTGTGAAATCTATTATAAAAAAAGTAGTAGTAGTTTTAGCAAGCTTTGCATTGTTATTTTCACTAGTTAGTAGTTTAAAAGTAGATGCGAAAACTAAATCTATTGCAGCCAAATTGCACTCGCTTAGCCAAAATGAAAGAACGTCCAAAATTGAAAAGACTGCGAATTATAGTGAAGACACAATTATTATTAAATATTCAAGTTCGCTAAGCGCTAGTGATCATCGCAAGGCTGGTGGTACAGTTGTAAACCAAATAAAAGGACTTAACTATGTAGCTGTTAAAGTTAGTAATAAGAACAAACTACAGCAAACTATTAAAAACTATCAAAAAAACAGTAAGGTAGTTTCTGTTGGTCTTAGTCCAAAATTTCAGCATGCGGGCTCAGTTGATCCGAAAATAAGTGATCAATATATGCATAGCATTCTAAAAACAGCAGATGCCCAAAAGTTGGCGGGAAATAATCAAGTAAAGGTAGCGGTTATTGATACTGGAATTGACCGCAATCATCCGGAGTTAAAAGGGTCTATTCTTTCAAGTACAAACATTATTAATCCGATGAATCCGACAACTACTGACATACATGGAACTCACGTGGCTGGCATTATTGCAGCTAAAAAAGATAACGGTATCGGTGGCTATGGCATAAATCCGAATGTGAAGATTCTTTCTTATGATATTTTTGACGGAGATATGTGGACATTTGACTATACTATTGCAAATGCTATTTTAAAAGCTGTAGACCAAGGAGCGGACGTCATTAACATGAGTTTGCAGGGCTCTATGCCATCTACTGTTTTAGAAGAGGCTGTGGCAAAGGCAATTAGTAGTGGTGTGGTTGTCATTGCTGCAGCGGGAAATCAAGGTTCAGATATGCCAATTTATCCTGCTAAGTATGAAGGGGTAATTAGTGTAGGTTCTATCAATAGCGAAAAAAAATTAAGTGAGTTTTCATCTTACGGTGCATCTACTGATGTGGTAGCACCTGGTGAAAATATTTATGCACCTTTTTATGATGCACAAAAGGGATCAACTTTTGCGAAGTTAAGTGGAACATCTATGGCTTCCCCTGTAGTTGCTGGAACAGCAGCATTGCTGTTATCCAAATATCCAACTTTAAAGCCGGCTGAAGTAGAATATATTTTAGAAAAAACAGCGACAGATTTAGGGGAGAAAGGGTTTGATCATAAATATGGAAATGGTCTCATCAACCCAGTTGCTGCAATGAAATTTGATGTGAAAAAGATTCCCTCTCTAGTGAAAGAGAAGTGGGGTGAAAAAGAAATTATAAAGAACGCTGAGCAGATTTCAATTCCTGCAAAAGTGAAGCATTCTTTTACAAAGCCTTCAGAACAAAAGTGGGTTAAAATTCCTGTAGAAAAGGGCGAATACATTCAAACTTCATTGATTGGTGCAAAGCAATATGATTATAAAATGAGTATTCATTTCTATGGTGATAATCAAAAGCAACTCTTGGATGTCAACGATGTGACGGAAGGGAAAACTGAAGGAAAGCTAATTCAAGCACCCTTTAGTGGAACATTAGCAATTGGTGTAAAAGATGTGAATGGTAACTTTGATGTCTCAGGTCAAAATCAATCAAGTTTCACATTAATAGTTGATAAGGTAACTCAAATTCCAAAAACTGAGTCTACATTAGAAAATCCTATTAAAATAGATAAATGGCCATTTAACCAAGATAACCTTTATATGGCTGGTGAAAATGGTGATACAGATTACTTCCACTTTACATCAAAAGAAGCGCAATTTATGAAATTTGATGTTACAGGTATACCAGGAGTAGATATAAGTGCTGCTGTGTATGAAAAAGAGCAGCTATTCTCAGCAACATCAGAAGAATCAGCTACAGAAGAAATGCCAGCTTTATATATAAGTAATACGCACGGTATAGGAGAAGGAGAAACGCTATTATTCCAAACTGAACCTGAAAAAGAATATTATTTAAAAGTAACAAATAAAGGAACTTTTGGTTATGTTACTTTAGAACAGTTACTATCGGGTTTGGTTGGAGGTTTGGAAGAAAAAGAACCTGCGGGGTCTGCACTCCCATATAGCGTGAGCCTAGTCAGTAAGATTATTCCAGAAGATGAAGATCACTATAGTTCTATGGATGATTCCACAATGATGAATGTACTAGCACAAAATGACTCAGAACGAATTAACTTATTAGAATCGGTAGCACTGCCATACGAATTAGGTGGAACCATTCAAGGCTATTTACAAAATACGATGGACCAAGACTGGTATAAATTGAATTCTACTAGCGCGGGTATTTATCAATTCCAATTACCAACGGCAAAAGATAGTATTCCAAATCTAGGATTGTATGAAGTATTACAAGACGAAGATGAAAATGGAAAACCTTATCAATTCTTATCTCTAGTCGCATCTAATGAGGATTGGAGTTCATATGATGATTGGATCAAAAAGGAGTTTTTCGCTAGTTTAAAAGCAAATAAAACGTATTACTTATCCATAACTCCAAACTTTAATACGTATCAAATTCCGTATGATGGCTATCAAGTAACTTCTAAGCTTGTCGTTAAAGACGCCGGTGATAGCTATGAAGAAAATGACCGCCCAGAGCAAGCAAAAGATTTTCCGGCTTCTGGTGTGACCGCAAATTTCTCTACAGTGAATGATGTTGATACTTATTATTTCACTGCAAAAGAAAAAGCAATATACGGAGTGAAATTCTCCCGCACACCACTAACTTCTAAGCTAAAAGCTAAGTATCCAAAAGAGTTGTTGAGCCCATATTTAGGCCTCATGGAAATTACAGAGGACGTTAACAAAAATCATAAAATAGATGATAAAGATATGGAATACAGAACGTACCTATTGAAAAATACTGCAGATGGAACGACAACAGGCTCCTTTGAAGCAAAAAAAGGCCAATCCTATTTTGTCACTGTTTACGGTTTAGTTGAATCAAGTTCAGCAATTTCTTTATGGCCATATCAACTAAAAGTAGACTCAGTGAATAAAAAAGATGAAGATTCCGGATCTAAAGTGAAAAATAACAATCCTTCTAAGCCTATCAAGCTACAGAAGAAAAGTAGCAAATTATATTCAACGACAGGGTACTTTAATACAGGATATGAAAATGGTGATGAAGATTGGTATATTTATCAACCAACTAAAACAGAACAAGTGACGTTGACACTCGATGCTAGTCAAGAATTAGATGGTGTTATTGAAGTCTATCATAATGGAAAAAGAGTATCCAAATCGGATTTTTATGGGCAAGGAGATAAGGAAATTCTATCCTTGGAAATGACAAAAGGAACATACTATGTAAAGGTTCGAGATGGTCAAGGACGTGCATCAATTGACCCGTATACTTTGTCATTAAAAGTAAAGTAAGAAAGTAGAGGTGATTCCTAAAGTCGTTTCCAAGCGATTTTTAGGAGTCACCTTTTTATGTTATTGCTGCAACAAAACTCATTAAAGAATAGAAAAGTGTGTATTCTCTCCGTCTTCGTTGTTGAAAAACTGTTCTTTATCATTGATATTGATTAAAATAATTATAGTCCCTTAATATATACAGAACTGGAATGGTGAACAAGTCTTGAAAACATTTAAAAAAGTTTATGTAGAAATTACAAGCGTCTGTAATCTGGCGTGTAGCTTCTGTCCGCCAACGAGTCGTAAGGCGAATATTATTAAGCTAGATGCATTCAATAATATACTTGATCAGATCAGACCGCATACGAAATATATTTACCTACATGTGAAAGGAGAACCTCTTTTACATAATAAAATCGACCAATTACTTGATGCAGCACATGCTAAAGGGTTTAAAGTGAATATCACGACAAATGGAACACTGATTAAAAAGAATCGAGAGAAATTATTAGGAAAGCCTGCGCTACGTCAAATCAACTTCTCATTACATAGCTTTGACGGACATGAGGGGTCAGAGAATCGCGAAAAATACTTAGGAGATATTCTTGAATTTGTGCGTGATGCGGCGGAACATAACATCATCATATCGTACCGATTATGGAATCTACAAAAAGATCAGGTTACCGATTTAGAGAAAAGAAGAAACCGTGAAACATTAGATATATTGGAGCAGGAATATAATTTAGACTTTAAAATTGAAGAAAAAGTACAGCCAGGAAAAGGTGTTAAAATTACCAATCGTGTTTATTTAAATCAAGATCATGAATTTCAATGGCCTAGCTTGCAAGCCCCTGAGGACGAAGGGAAAGGATTTTGCCACGCACTTCGCAGTCAAGCAGCGATTCTTGTTGACGGTACCGTTGTCCCATGTTGCCTAGATGGAGAAGGAGTCATAAATTTAGGTAATATTAATAACACACCATTCTCTGAAATTGTAGAAAGCGAGAGAGCCAATAACCTCTTTGACGGATTTACTAGAAGAGAAGCAGTTGAAGAATTATGCAGGAAGTGTGGCTTTAGACAGAAATTTGGAATGTAAGAGCAATTAGCTTCAAAGGATTTTAAGCTTATAGAATTTCAGCTGCAGGCAATATAAAAAAACATCTCTTGTGAGATGTTTTTTTTTGGGGAATTTGTTTGAGTGAGTTAAAAGAAAGCTCGAGTGAATCAAAAAAGCACATCAGTAGGATAAATGCGTTCGAGTGGATCAAAAGAATGCACGAGTAGATCAAATAAGAGAGCGAGTAAGTTAAAAGCAATCAAAAGTAAGACAATTATAATAATAAAATAGAATTTTTCTACTCCAGTTAATCTATAAGTACAAAGAACCCAATCTAGTTAAACTGTAAATTTACCTTGATTCACGATAAAATATTGACAATTCACAATGTTACGTGATTTGCTATGATAATATAAAAAGATAAACGGAATATAGTAGAAGTAGTTTAGAAGGAGAATTGATGAAGATGCAAATTTTTTCAGATAGAGTATTACAAGCAGATAGTTCTTTTATAAAAGATATTTTAAGTTTGACTGAGGTAGAAGATATTATTTCATTTGCAGGAGGGTTACCAAACCCTATTTCATTCCCAATGAAAGAGTTCCAAGAATCGATTAATCGTGTTTTACAAGATTCTGGCGACAAGGTATTCCAGTATTCAGGGACTCAAGGATATTTACCATTACGACAATGGATTGCAGACCGTTATAAAAAACGATTTGGCATGGATGTTACAGCAGATGATATTTTAATTACAACTGGTTCACAACAAGGACTAGATTTAATGGGAAAAGCTTTAGTTAATAAGGGGGATAAAGTAGCTGTAGAAAGCCCTTGTTATCTTGCTGCTATTCAAACCTTTGCACTTTTTGAACCTGAGTTTTTACCAATAAGCCTTGAAGATGACGGCTTAAATTTAGAAGAACTTGAAGCTACTTTACAAAATAACGATGTGAAATTATTGTATACAGTCCCTAATTTCCAAAATCCCACAGGTTTAACTTACTCAAAAGTGAAACGTGAGGCAATTTTTGAAATCATCAAGAAGACGAATACAGTCTTAATTGAAGACGATCCGTATGGTGAACTTCGTTTTGAAGGAGAATCATTACCTTACATTGCAGGTGGTAAAACGGAAAATAGTGTACTATTTGGCTCTTTTTCTAAAACGTTATCACCAGGTATGCGTATTGGTTATTTATGTACAAAAAATAAAGAGCTAATGGGCCATTTAATCGGAGCGAAACAATCATCTGATTTACATACCAATGTACTTGCGCAATATGCTATATATGATTATTTAACGAATAATGATTATGAAGCGCACATTAGCAAAATTACAGCACTATATAAACAACAGTGTGATGCTATGATAGCGGCGATGGAAAAATATTTACCCGCTCATGTGACGTTCACAAAACCAGAGGGCGGTATGTTTTTATGGGCAGATTTGGGAGAAGGGGTCTCTTCAGTAGAAGTATTTAAACGAGCAACTGAGAAGAAGGTGGCTTTCGTTCCTGGCGATCCATTCTATACGAATATTAAAGGAGCAGGAACTTTGCGCCTTAATTATACGAATTCTGATCCAGAAACAATTGAAGAAGGTATCAAAAGACTGGCTTCTGTTTTATAAAGAAAACAAGAATTTTAATAAGGCAAGTACTATTAGCCAAATAGAAGAAGGTAGAACCTTAGGAGATAGATCTGGTTCTGCCTTCTTTTTTTGGGTCAAATAAAGAAAGTTAGAAAAGTATGGTAAAATTCGTTGACAATTTGTGACGAAATTGTGTACAATGTATTAAGACACATATTCGTCACAATTATAATAAGATGTTTGAAAATTGGGGGATTCACAATGAACTTTTCAGATGTGGTTTTAATCGCTATTGCATGTATGAGTATTCCACTCATAGTTGCTATTTTTACGGACATTTTCTATGCACAGAAGAAACAAAGTCAATTTTCGTTACGACGTATGTCTTTATGGTACATTTTATTTTTTGGCATTTCTTTCATACCATCCATTTTTTTAGTTATACCGAACTCATAATTTATTTCAAAGTCTTCCGATTGGAAGACTTCTTTTTTTTTGTACCTGAATGATGGCCAATTAAACTTTTGAAAATATAAATTCCATAATAATTACATAAATTACTTGAAATTACCAATTGAATTTATGATACTAAAGATAGAACAGATTGAACAAAGGTATAGCTTATGTATTTATTATTTGAACTAGGCAGAAAAGGAGTTTATAAATGAAGAAATATGTAATGTGGCTCTGCGTGCTAATGTTTTTAGTAGCTTGTTCTAAAGGAGAAAGTCCAGAGGTTAAGAAAGGTGTGAATGATGATATGTTAGGACAATGGCAAGGAAATATTGAGCTTCCGCAAGCACCTTTAGAAATTATTTTATCGCTTAAAGAGATAAGTGGCACTTTATCTGTTCCTGCACAAGGGGTAAAGAACTATCCATTTAAAGAAGTTTCATATGACGGCAATAAAGTTTCGATTACAATCGATTTACAAGGTTCGAATATCGAAATAGAAGGTAAGTTACAAGATAATTTGATTACAGGAACATTTAAGCAAAATGGTAATGCACTACCTATTGAATTAACTCCCTACAAAGAGGAGAAGGCAAGTTACGAATCCATTAATATCTCAGTTAACGGAGGGAATCTAAAGGCAGCTTTGCAACATCCTGAAAAGGAAGGTTCATATCCGCTGGCGATTATAATAGCAGGGTCTGGTCCGACTGACAAAGATGGAAATACTATAGGTGCTGGTAAAAATAATAGCTTGAAAATGCTAGCTGAAGACCTAGCTAAACAAGGGATTGCATCCATTCGTTATGATAAAAGAGGAATTGGCGATAATGCGCCATTAACAAAAAAAGAAGAGGATTTATCAATAGAACAATATGTAGAAGACGTTAATCAAGTTATTAAATACGCAATATCAGAAAATAAATTTAAAAGTATTCATATTATTGGTCATAGTGAGGGTTCTTTAATAGGCATGCTAGCAGCACAGAATAGCGACATTGCTTCGTTTACTTCACTAGCAGGTGCAGGACGTCCAGCAGATGATATATTGCTCGAACAGTTAGAAGGCAAATTAACATCGGATCTTACAAAAGAAACTACTGAAATCCTAGCATCATTAAAAGAAGGTAAGTCTGTAGCAACCATATCAACAGCATTACAATCATTATTTAGACCATCTGTTCAGCCGTATCTTATGTCTTGGCTAAAGTATGATCCAGCTAAGAGCATTCAAAAAGTAACAGCACCTGTCTTAATCATTCAAGGAGCACACGATATTCAAGTTCCAGTAAGTGATGCGAAAATATTAAAAGCGAATAAAGAAGAGGCTAAACTAATAATTGTAAACAAGATGAATCATATTCTAAAAGATGCACCAGAGGAGATAAAGGGAAATATGGCTACTTATTCAGATCCAACACTTCCGCTATCTACAGAATTAGTTGAGGCGATTACAGAATTTATACAGAAGTAGATGTACAGCTTTATAGAAATAAAGTATAGAATGGCATTTGTAGAGATTTATACTACAGAATTGTATTATTACGATAGTAAAACATAATATAAAAAGACTGAACGCTGCGAACGTTCAGTCTAGTGACTAGTAACCGCAGATGAAGCGGTTGGTCCGAGGTCAGAAATAACCGTCAAACCTTATGTGGAGGGGACGATTATTTCTTTTTTAATACAAAAAAGAGTACCGACAACAAAACTGAAACGAATGCTATCCATCCAACTGAGAGTTGAATCAATAAGCTTATTATTTCGTAAGTTGTCAATAGTATCACCCCCAATCCCTTGGAAGTGACCAACCGTCCAGCCTGCACAACTAGTTATCTTTATTTTACCAGATAAGGGATTTTCGTTCTAATATTTCCCTTTAATATTCATGTAATGGTATAATTTAGGTATATTGATATGGTGAACCAACATGTTTATTGTGACATATGGTTTCCTTAAAATGGGAATCTGATGACAAGTGAAAAAAGTGGAATTATATGATGTGAATTAATTTATTGCAGACTATGTTGTAAATAAAGGTAGGTTTGAAAACGCGGAGTAAAAATACTATTTCTTAAATTGGAGGAATATAAGATGAAAAAAGTGTTAGTAACAGCATCTATCATATTGATGTCAGCGCTTCCGGTGACATCAAGTGCACAGAGTGTTATAGCAAAGCCAATTCATAATAGTCAAGGGTTCGCTCAGAATAAAGTAAAAACTTCTCCAGGTACAATTGGTCAAATTACAAATTACATAAACGATAAGACTGGCAAATTTATTACCGTAACTGGACATGGGCTTGTTACAACAGATCAAAGTGAAATAATTCTATCTATTACTAAAAATACTAAAATTATCGATTCCAAAGGTAAAAAAGTCTCTTTGAAAAAAATTATCGAAGACAAAAAGACTGTTAAGGCATTTTATGATCCTAAAATTACGAAGAGTCTTCCAGCGCGAGGAAAAGCGCTAAAGCTAGTTGTGCAAGATCAGGACTTTACAGGAATTAATGGCACAATATCTGAAGTGAATGAAAGTGGGATTGTCGTAGAAGGTATAGATATCTACACAATGCATAAGGATAAAATTGTTTTGCATTTCGCTGATAAAGCTCAGATATTAGACCAGAATGGAAAAGCAATAAAAGTAAGTGCAATTAAATCAGGCATGACTGTCAAAGCCTTTTATGGACCAGCTGTTACGATGAGTATTCCGGCTCAATCGACAACGGATTATGTCGTTGTTAACTTGGCGACTGAAAAGGCTGTAGGCACAAACGGTATTATTACAAATGTATCAGATGAAAAGTTCACTGTAATTGGGAATCCGATGAAAAAAGGCGGAGTTGATTATGTTATTCTATCGGTGGATGAGAATACTCAAATCGTCAATCAAGCAGGTAAGTCATTAACGTTAGAATCTTTAAAGTCTGATGTTCGCGTTGAGGCATACTACGGTGAAATGATGACCACGATATATCCAGCTCAAACACATGCAGATAAAATTGTTGTAAAAGAACTGGAACAAAATAAAGTTGAAGGTACAATTGTTTCATCGAATAGTACGACGAAAGATCAGTTGTATATCAATGTCGGCTCTGACCAAACTACAAATAATGATGTAATTCTGAACATCTTGAAGGACACAAAAGTGATATCGTTACTAGGCTTAGGCACGGAATTGCGAGCAGGTATGAAAATTTCGGCATACCATTCCCCAATGATGACGAAATCATTGCCAGGTATTACAAATGCTGAGATTGTGATTGTAACTTTTGATGACAAAATAGTGGCTCCTAAATAATGGAGTATGCAGGTGATGAAAATAAGGAAATGTAATCCATTTATTGAAAATTCATTATTAGAATTGTATAATAAGGGTAGAAAAGCATACCATAATAAGACCGAGCGCTGCGAACGTTCAGTCTAGTGACTAGTCACCGCAGAAAAAGCGGTTGGTTCGAGGTCAGAAATAACCGTCAAACCTTTTGTGGAGGGGACGGTTATTTTTTTGAAAATGTCCTACAAAAATGAAATTAAAGCTACTTTTTCTAACTGAAAGTAGAATCAACAAGTAGATAATTTAAAGCGAAAAAATTATTGAACTTACATAGAAAATCGAGCATCTTTTAGATGCTCGATTTTTTTATGAACAGTGGTCTCATTACTTCGAGAAAAGAATAATTTGTGAACATTTCAAATGAATCATTGATTATTTGGTAGTTTCTGCTATATGTTAATCATGGGTGGTATGGCCCGTTTGTTTTAAATGGAGTAGTATTAATATACTACTTATTTAACTCGTGGGAATAGTGAAAACTTAATTTCAAGTACAAAAGAAGTTTTTATTAGTCGAAATGTCGTTGTGGATTGTGAAAAAATAAAGTACTAAGGGGATATGTATGTTTGGTAAAACGAAAGGACATTATCAATATTTTTCAACTACACCTGGTTCAGATATTACTTCCAATGAACGTTTTCAGGAAAAACTGAACTTTTTAGGGTTATCACAAGTGGGGCGGGGATCTGTCAGGGAGTTAAAGGAGATATATGAAAAAAATCACGAAATGATTTTAGACAAGTTTTACGATCGTTTAATGCAAATTGATGAATTTAAAGAAGTAATCAATCAACATTCATCTGTAGATAAACTGAAAAAGTTAATTCATAAGCATTTTATGAGTATTTTCCAAGATGAGTTAGATTTAAATTATATTTTCCGTAGAAGAAAAATTGCTTATACCCATGCCAGAATAGGTGTACTACCAAACTGGATGATATCAGCATACACGCTTATCAACCAATTTATAATTCCTTTAATCGTGGAAGCTTTTCCTAAAGACCGTAAGAAAATGATGGATGTGTTACTTGCATACGATAGTATTGTTACGATTGACCAACAGCTAATTGTTGAAACTTATATAGAGATTCAAGCAGGATCAATTGTTAATGGATTGGGTGAAATTATTAAGTATAATGTGCAATTAGATCAGATTAAAAACTTAATTCAATTCCAAGAAAAACAAGAGCAAGACGTTTTGTCTGCGAACGCATCTATGGACCAACTAGATGAAAGTATCGATGAAATTGCCGCATCTGTTGGAGAAGTTTCGCAGCATACACAATCTTCATTGGAAGAATTACATAATGGTATAGATGCCTTGCAAAATGTCACGCAATTATTGAAATCTACGGATGAGGGGCATCATCAAGTACAGGATAATGTAACAGAGTTAGTTGAGCGTGTAAAAAGTGTTTCGCAATTAATGGAATTCATAAAGGGGATTGCAGAACAAACAAATCTGTTAGCGTTAAATGCTTCAATTGAAGCGGCACGTGCTGGCGAAGCTGGTAAAGGTTTTGCTGTTGTTGCGGAAGAGGTTCGTAAATTAGCGGATAATACGAAATCGTCAGTTCAATCCATTCATAAAGATATTAAGAAGCTCTTAGAAATCACAAATAATATTGATGCGCTTACGAAGAAGTCGGCAGGGGATTTGCATCGAGGTGTAAATGAGACTGCAAATATCTCAAGTGCTTTAGCCGATCTTAATGTTGCGTTACAACAGCAAGGTATGCATTTTAAAGAAATCGCTAGTACTACGCATCAACAAGCAACAGCTGCAAATGAAATTACGATTCGTAATAAAAACATTGCTGAAAATTCAAGTCGTAGTAAAGATATTTCCTATAAAACAGGTGAAGAAATTTATGAATTAAGTAAAATGATTAATCATTATCGTACAGAGACTATTTCGAAAAACTTTATAATTAGTCAAGAAGATATTATTGAATTAACTATCACAGATCATTTGTTATGGCGTTGGAGAATATACAATTTAATGCTAGGCTTTGAACAAATGAGTGAAAATGATATTTCCTCGCACAAAGATTCTCGTCTTGGAGTATGGTACTACGGGAAAGGCAGGGAATTGTTAGGAACAGAGCCTGCTTATAAAGAGTTAGAAAAGCCACATGCGCTAGTACATGAAGTTGCCAAAAAGGCTGTGCATGCATATAACGCTGGTAATCCGGCTCTTGCTGAAGAGTACCTAGTGGAGCTTGAGGGCATTTCACAAGTCGTCATTGGTAAACTAACAACTTTAAAACAAATAATAGTAAATAGTAAAAAACAATATATTCATTAATAATATGTAAGCTGATTAAATTATTCTCTTTTGAAGAGGCAATTTAATTAGCTTTTTTACTTTCTAACTTACTTAATAAGAAGACTTCTAGGGGGTATTTTTCTTTTAGCAAACTAATCGGACACTACATTAGAGAAAAATAGAGGAGAAAACAGCAAATTATTATGGTATATAATTACTTTGGTCATGGTGAATGGACTTAATTAATGGATATAGTAGAGAGAAATAATCTATAAAAAAATTGAACATTTTATTGATGAAAGTATTCAGTTTTTTATAAGGACGAATCTTACATATCCTTGTCAGCACTGAATTAGTGAAGAGAGAAGAGACTATTAAATTTAACGTTTATTGCTCACAAGAAAAAGAATAATATGCTATAGTTAAGTTAATCGGGATTGTTTAAATATGGTATTTGTATAAGACGATTCCCCTGTCTTAAGGTGAGTAAATTAATATCAAATTATTTTGATATAAGATTGTAATAGAATTTTAATATTTTCTAGCAACCAAATCTTATATAATTTGTCCTGTTAAATAGAAAGTATGAAATGAGTGAAAAGGTTGTCAGATATACTGTATTACCTACTTGAAATGATCCCTGTTATGATTGTGGCGATTCCTTTTGTCGTTTATTTACGATTCAAGTCTCGCAAAAGAAAAGGGAATCCTCCGACTAATAGGTGGCATGAAATAGGATTATTGTTCTTTTCTGTGTATATAATTGGTTTGTTTTATGAAACAATCGTACCTAGAAATGGAATAAGTCTACAGCATTTTCGAATGCGCTTCCAAGAGGATATGGTTTTGGGTGTAAATTTAAAGTTGTTCCAAGTGTTTAAGGATGTGTATAACGCTATTCATTATTTAGATTTATGGCAACCATTTTTCATTAACTTTCTTGGTAATATAGCCATTTTCATGCCAATTGGTTTTTTACTACCACTTCTATGGCGCAAGATGGAGATATTTCCTTTAGTTTTTATTACAGCGTTGAGTTTATCTATCTTTATCGAAACGATGCAACTACCACAAATGCGTAGTACTGATGTAGATGATCTTTGGTTAAATACATTGGGCGCGGTATTAGGTTATCTTGTATACAAAGGGATGAAAAAGGGGATTCCAAGTATCGGGTCAAAATGTAAGCAAATTGTTTAATATACGAACTTTCGGGTATGGGTAATAGAGCAATTTAAGTAAGAAGGGGTTTTAATATGATTAAACAAAAAGAACAATTAGACGAGAGTAAAAAGATGCACATTATAGATGATTTAATGGCTTTAGGTGTTTTTAAAGTTAATGACCAACAGCTTTATCAAGTATCCATAGAGGAGCTTGTGGAAGAATATCAAAAACATTGTCAATAAAAGATTGCTACTAGATGGCAGTCTTTTTCATTTTTGTGAGAAAATAGTATAATAATTGTGGGTATTAGGCGACAAAATGACTTTATCATCATAGACAAACATTGGAGAAATCGAGAAAATAGCGTATAATTACTATGTGATTTTTATAATAAAGCAAACTAGTGCATATTAAAATATAAGACTGAATGTAACAAGATAGGAGAATTTAGATATATGTGTGGATTTACAGGATTTATAGGTGAGGTTTCAAACCCTGACGTAGTGTTAGAGAATATGATGAACCAAATTATTCACCGTGGACCAGACTCTGCAGGTACTTTTACAGATGGTGAAGCTGCACTTGGTTTCCGTCGTTTAAGTATTATTGACTTAGAAAATGGTAGCCAGCCTTTGTATAATGAAGACCAATCTTTAGTATTAATTTTCAATGGTGAAATTTATAACTATCAAGATATCCGTAAAGACTTAGTAGAAAAAGGGCATACATTTACAACTGAAACAGATAGTGAAGTTTTAATTCATGGTTATGAAGAATACGGTACTAAATTAGTAACTAAATTACGTGGTATGTTCGCATTCGTTATTTGGGATCGTAACAAAAAACGAGTATTTGCTGCGCGTGATATGTTCGGTATTAAACCATTTTATTATGCTCATATGAATGGTACTTTAATGTTCGGTTCAGAGATTAAAACCTTCTTGCCACATCCACATTTTGATAAAGTATTAAATGAAAAAGCGTTAAAACCATATTTAACATTCCAATTCCCAGTGTTAAACGAGACGTTCTTTAAAGGTGTTTTCAAATTGCCAGCAGCTCACTATATGACTTACGAAAACGGCAAATTGACAACTACTCGCTACTGGGAACCGAAATTTAATCCTGAAGAGCGTCCACTTGATGAAATCGTAGAAGAAATCGATAGTGTCGTACGTGACTCGATTAAAGCACACAAAATCTCAGATGTTAAAGTTGGTTCATTCCTATCAAGTGGTGTTGACTCCAGCTATGTAGCATCTGTTTTAAAGCCAGATAAAACATTCACGGTAGGCTTTAGCGCTCAAAACTTCTCTGAAATTGACACTGCAAAAGAGCTATCTAAAGAGCTTGGTATTGAAAATGTCAATGAAGTACTTGATCCAGAGGAATGCTTTAACAAAATCGACGAGATTCAATATATTATGGATGAACCACATTCAAACCCATCAATCGTACCACTTTACTTTTTAGCAGAGCTTGCACGCAAACATGTAACAGTTGTGTTATCTGGTGAAGGTGCCGATGAATTATTCGGTGGTTACGAAGAGTATGATGAATCAGCATCTATGAAAAAATATAAAAAAGTACCAGGCTTCATCCGCCGTCCTGTATCTGAAGTTGCGAAAATGCTTCCAGAAGTTAGAGGTAAACACTTCTTGATGAAAGGTGGCTTACCAGTAGAGGAAACGTTTATTGGACAAGCGCATATTTTCGAAGAGCAAGAAGCAGCTAATATTTTAACAGCAAAATATAACGATGCACCATCTGTTAAAGATATCGTGATGCCTGTTTATAAAAAAGCAGCGGGCGAAGACGATTTAACGAAAAAACAAATCTTAGACTTAAATTTATGGTTAGTAGACGATATTTTATTAAAAGCAGATAAAATGAGTATGGCGCACTCAATTGAATTGCGCGTACCGTTCTTAGACAAAGAAGTAATGAAGGTTGCGTCGAAAGTGCCGTCTCGCTACCGTGTTAATGATGTTGATACGAAATATGCATTCCGTGTAGCTTCTAAACGCGCATTGCCTGAAGCTTGGGCTAACCGTAAAAAAATCGGTTTCCCAGTACCAATTCGTTTATGGATACAAGAAGAAAAATACTTCAACAAGATTAAAGAATCATTTGAATCTCCAGAAGCAGCACAATTCTTTGACCAACAAGCAATTGTTAAATTATTAACAGAC
Organism: Viridibacillus sp. NPDC093762; assembly: GCF_050279675.1. Lineage (NCBI taxonomy): Bacteria > Bacillati > Bacillota > Bacilli > Caryophanales > Caryophanaceae > Viridibacillus > Viridibacillus sp. NPDC093762. The sequence goes on from NZ_JBNNUK010000018.1 coordinate 63,656, forward strand.
CATTACGAAGGTAAAGCGAAAAATCAACGTAAAATCTGGACAATTTATATGTTCTTAGTTTGGTACAAAAAATATTTTAGCTAAAACAAGTGATAAGTAGAAGGGATCATCAGCATTGGATAAGAGAGGTAAAATGCCAATGAGGCTGCTCCTCTTTTGCTTTGTACTGCTGGTAGCAGTGAGCGGTTGCAATAACATTTCCACAGCAAAAGAAAAGCAGCAAGATGAGGGCATAAAAGTACTCATTGTTGAATTCGGCAGCCGCACGCCGATACCTAATATGAAAGTGACCGTCCGAGATATGGAGACGAATGAGGATGTAACGATAGCGAATGGAGATATAGAAGGAGAAGCTATTGTTACAGGCTTACAGGAGGGGCATCAATATTTGTTTGTCCCTTCATCAATTTATACAGATGATAGTGAACAAGAAAAAAGTGTCGGTAAACTTGTGACGATTGAAGAAGATATGGGCTATGTAGTATTGGAGACGTATTTTGAGCGTGAGGAGCAGCAATTAGATGTGCCGATCATCATGCAAAACCCTGAACTACCTCATGGATGTGAAATCACGGCTTTAACTGCAGCACTTAATTATTATGGGTTAAATCTTTCAAAAACAGATATGGCTAAAAACTATTTACCAAAACAAGAGATTGTTGAAAAAGGGAATAAACGAATAGGTCCTGATCCAGCAAAAGCATATGCGGGTGATCCATTTAATAAACTTACAGGTACCTATGTCTTCGCGCCAGTGATTGAAAAGGCCGCAAAGAAAATAGCAAAAGACAAGAACGTTTCGTTGAAAGTAGAAAATGTAAGCGGTCAAAGTGCAGAGGAAATTATCTCAATCGTACAAGAGGGAGTACCTGTTGTAGTTTGGGTTACACTTGATCTATCTGAGCCTACTTTTAAAGAAGGCTGGTGGATTAAAGGAACAAATAAAAAACTGGATATGTATCGTAATCTTCATGCTGTTGTTCTAACTGGGCAAATGGATGATAAAGTAATTGTGATGGATCCGTTACACGGCTATGTTTCTCATGATGAAACTAGCTTTTTCAAAAGTTATAAGGAACTCGGATCGCAAGCTGTTGCAATTTGGAAGTAATCATCACAGGGGGATTGACCTCTGTGATTTTTTGATAAGGGTGCATAAGTCATATTTGAACATTCAAAAAGAATTTACGAAATATGTTACACTAATGGCAAAACAATAGAATATAAGTGAGATGATATACAATGGCAGAACAACCATTTTTACCAATATTAATCGGATCCGATATGAATGCATACGGAATGGCTCGTTCATTTTATGAAGCATACGGCATTAAACCAATCGTTATCGGTCGTTCACATTTAACTGCAACACAAAATAGTAGTATTCTACACTTTGAACAAGTACCCAATATAAACAAACAAGAAAATTTTGTAGATGAATTAATGAAAGTTGCAAAGAAATATTCGCATAAAAAATTATTACTACTAGCTTGTGGCGATGATTATGCAAAACTAATTATTAAAAACAAACCAGAGTTAATCAAATATTTCACAGTGCCATATATTGATGAATCATTAATGGATCAAATTTTGTTGAAAGAAAACTTCTACAAAATGTGTGAGAAATATAATTTTAGCTATCCAAAAACTGATACGTGCACGTACGAAACATATGAAAGCTTTGATGTGAAATTTAAGTACCCAATTATTATTAAAGCGTCTAACTCAGTGGAATACTGGGCATGTAGTTTCCCAGGTAAGAAAAAAGTATTCGTTGCACATGATGAAGCGGAGAAAACAGCAATATTAAAAGCTATTTATAGCTCAACATATAAAGACCATCTAATTATCCAAGAATTCATCCCTGGCGATGATTCGTATATGCGAGTATTGAACGCTTATGTTGGACAAGATGGTAAAGTGAAATTGATGTCTCTTGGTAATCCAATACTTGAAGAGCATTCACCAGAAGGAATTGGTAGCTATGCAGCTATCATTAACACATATGATAAAGAAATTATGGACCGAGTACGTTTCTTCCTAGAGGATATCGGTTACACAGGTTTTGCAAACTTCGATATGAAGTACGATTCTCGTGATGGTGAATATAAATTATTCGAAATTAATTTACGTAACGGTCGTAGTAGCTACTACGTAACAGCAAGCGGACATAACTTGATGAAGTATGTAGCAGATGACCGTATGTTAGGCAAAGATTTAGGTTTAACGTATGCGAAAGAAAAGCATTTATGGATGATTATTCCTAAAGGGGTTCTATTCAAATACGCTCAAAATGAGGAACTTAAAGCAGAAGCCAAACGTTTAATCAGAGCGGGAAAAATGACAAATTCGTTATTTTATAAAAAGGATTTTAACATTAAACGTTGGTTTAAATTAACGCTTAACAATTTAAACTACTACCGTAAATACAAAAAATATTTTAATAACAAAGGTTTGTCTTAAGTCATGAATAAAAAAACATTAGGTATTATTGGTGGAGTAGGACCACTTGCAACAATGCTTGTAGGGGAAATGATTGTCCGTAGAACGAAGGCTTTCAAAGATCAGGAACATGTGCATTTCATTATTGATAATGATACGCGTATTCCTGACAGAACAGCTTATATTTTGAAGCCATCTGAACCAAGTCCGGTACCTTTAATGGTTGAGGATACGCATAAGCTAGCAACTGCTGGAGCGGAGCTAATTGCGATTCCTTGTAACACAGCACATACATTTTATGATGAGCTACAAGAAAACTCACCAGTACCAGTACTGCATATGATTCGAGAAACAGCCAATAGAGCAAAGCAACTCGGTGCAAAACGCGTTGGAGTATTAGCAACAAGTGGTACCCTTACCTCTCGCGTGTATCAACACGCATTGGAAGAGGTTGGATTAGAACCAGTTATTCCAAATGAACAGCTGCAAAAGCAAGTCATGTCTATCATTTATGACTATGTGAAAGCTGGAAAAACCGTTACACGTAACGAATGGAATATGGTTGAAGAAGCGATAAAAGCTGAAGGCTGTGATCGTATTATTTTAGGATGTACAGAGCTTTCAATTGTAAACCGTGAACTTGCTCTTGATGATTCTTATATTGATTCGTTACTTGTACTTGCTGATTGTGCTATTGTTAGTTGTGGATATGAATTACTAGATTAGAGCGTAAAAACCTGTCCTTTCATCTCAATTAAAGGGCAGGTTTTTATATAAAAACTATATTTCACATTAAATATATGTGAATGAGAGAAGGTGGAACAGCAATGTCTTTTTTAACATTATTAAATGAAGATTTACAAAAAAAATGGACTTTTGAACATACAATGCCAATCCAAGATGAAATGATTCCTGCATTACTTGAGGGCAAAGACGTAGTAGCAGAATCTCCTACAGGAACAGGTAAAACACTTGCGTATCTTTTACCAATATTACAAGCAGTTGATGGTTCTAAAAAAGCGACACAAGCATTAATTATCGCTCCATCACAAGAGTTATGTATGCAAATTGTTGAAGTTATCCGTACGTGGGTTGCAGGAACGAACATTACAGTTGTTCCATTAATAGGTGGTGCAAATCCACAACGTCAAATTGATAAACTAAAGAAAAAACCAACAATTGTTGTCGGAACACCAGGACGTCTAAATGAATTAGTAAAAGCAAAAAAACTAAAACTTCATGAACTAACGAAAATTGTCCTTGATGAGGGGGATCAACTTCTTAGTCGTGACTATCGAGTATTGGTGAAATCATTTATCGATGGAGCAAGCCATGGTCGCCAAGTAGCCGTTGTTTCTGCAACAATTACGGAGGAAATCGAGCTAGTCGCTGCGCGTATGATGAATGAACCTGTACGCTTCAAAGTTAGCTTAGATGAAATGCCAAACCAAGGTAAAGTAACGCATTCATTTATGAAAATCGAAGAGAGAAATAAAACAGAAATGTTACGTAAGCTTTCAAATGTAGAAGGTTTACGTGGCTTAGCATTTGTCAATAATTTAGATCAATTATTGATGAAAGAAACAAAATTATCATATCGTGCTGCACCAATCGTTGTTTTACATTCAGAAATGAAAAAAGAAGAGCGTAAAAAAGCATTAGATTCGTTCCGTAAAGGAGAAGCACGTATTTTAATCGCAACAGATGTAGCTGCACGTGGATTAGATATTGAAGGTCTAACACATGTAATACATGTAGATGTACCACATACAATGGAGCAATACTTACATCGTTCAGGCCGTACTGGACGTGCAGGAGCAGATGGTGAAGTATTAACATTGCTTGCACACCATGAAGAGCATACGTATCGTAAATGGACTCGTGAGTTGCCAGCAAAACCCGTTGAAAAAACGTGGACAGCTGGAAGATTAATTGAAGGAACAACAAAACCTACTGTGAAAAGGGGCAAATAAGAATGTCATTCCAGGAGAAATTAGCACAATTTGCTGAGCTTGCTGTAAAAGTAGGCGTTAATATTCAAAAAGGTCAAACACTTCTAATTAACACAACTACAGATACAATTGAGTTCACACGCTTAGTTGTAAAAGAAGCATATGCAGCAGGAGCAGGCCGCGTTACAGTCAATTTCTCTGATGGAGAAATTGACCGCGCTTTTTTTGATAATGCTCCTGAGGATGAATTCGCAAAATACCCTCGTTGGATTAGTGAACAGCGTGACGAACTAATTGAACGAAAAGGTGCCTTATTATGGATTGATGCCGCAGATCCAGATTTATTATCGGGTGTCCCTGTGTCTAAGTTATCTGCACAACAAAAAGCGGCAGGTAAAGCATTAGCGAATTACCGTAATGCTGTTATGAATGATAAAGTTGCATGGGCAATCATTGCTGTTCCGTCGATGCAATGGGCAGCGAAAGTATTCCCAAATGTAGAAGCTGATAAGCAAGTGGAAGCCTTATGGGAAGCAATTTTCAAAACAGTGCGTATTGGCGAGGGAAATGCTGTTGAAAACTGGAAAGGGCATTTAGAGAATCTAGACACTCGTGCTGCAATACTGAATGAAAAACGCTTTGCAAAACTTCACTATACAGCACCAGGAACTGATTTAACAATCGAATTGCCTGATAAACATGTTTGGCAAACTGGTGCTAGTAAAACACCAGAGAAAACTTCATTTGTGGCTAATATGCCGACGGAAGAAGTATATACAATGCCATCAAAATATGGAGTAAACGGAACTGTATCAAATACAAAACCACTTGTCTTCCAAGGCAATATCATTGATGACTTCAAATTAACATTTGAAAATGGCAAAATCGTTAAAGCTGAAGCTGGCGTGGGCAATGATCTATTACAAGAATTGATCAAAGCTGATGAAGGTTCAAAATATCTTGGTGAAGTAGCATTAGTGCCACATGAATCACCAATCTCAGCATCAAATATTCTTTACTACAACACATTATTTGATGAAAATGCTTCGAATCATTTAGCTATTGGTGAAGCATATCCAACATGCTACGAAGGTGGTAGTGCACTATCTCCCGAACAACTAGAAGAGCACGGTATTAATACTTCTATTACACATGAGGATTTTATGATTGGTAGTGCAGACATGAATATCGACGGTGTTTTAGCAGATGGTACAGTAGAACCAATCTTCCGAAATGGAAGCTGGGCATTTTAAATAAATGATTAAAAACTGGTACGCCTCCTTGTGAACTGCCCCGTAAAAGTTAGACACCATTCTAACTTTTACGGGGGTTTTTTTATGGCAAAAGTACGAGTTGAACAACGTATTCAAGCGGTTCAA
>NZ_JBNNUK010000019.1:0-69074 GCF_050279675.1 Viridibacillus sp. NPDC093762
CTTTCCTTCAGATATTCATTCAATATAGTGATGGAATTTAAAATTCCGCATTGGTATATCTGTTTAAAGTAACCTTCTTCTTCAAGTAAAGCACCTCGTTAGTTTAAGTACATTTCTTCACAAACTTATATTAGTTCGCAACTAAGATTTAAGAACATAATTGATAAATTCTGTTTTTTCTTTAGTATACGCTTCACGATCATTTCTGTATTTTTTCGCTAAATTTCTTTTAAGAATAGTGTATTCATCAATAAACTGCTGATTAGTCCGTAATAAATCACGAAAAAGCAACTGACTATCCCACCTTTCATCTCCCTCAAGTAAAATATGTAGATGTACTACTCGTTTGTCGTTAATTACTTTCACAAAAAATCTTTGCCAAGGTCGATTGTCTAAGTTAGGTGGTACATAATGCCAGTCGTGATTAGCTAACCATAAAGATATTTCTTTAATTTTTTGAAATGAATCAATTTTAGCCATTAAATCAATGATAGGTTTAGCTGGTAAATTAGGAATAGATGTACTTCCATAATGTTGAATTTCCGTTATGCCGAAAGTTGAAAGAAGATTAAGCAGAAGTGCTTTTTCCTGAATACCTTTTTCTATCCACTTGGGATTTGGTCCGACAATGTCTATTGTCTCATTAGCCCAAACGGGCCAGGTGCTTTCATCATGAATATCTTTCATTTTATTCTCCCCCAGGATTTGTTAGTTGAATATTACTTCAATTTAATTATAATGCCTTCAACCGCAGAGAATAAAATGTATAACGAAATGCATAAAATTAAGATACCCCACCATAAACTCTGAGTTCTTTTATATTCTCGAAACCCCATTATAAGTAACGTTATACTCAGGAGTATTAACATTAATGGTAGTAAGTTGTAGTTTTCCGTAACCTTACCGTAAACTCCAATTAACAAAACAAGGACTGCAAAAATTAATTGAAATAACATTAAAGTATCAAACTTTTTTTCTTTCATTTATACCTCCCACGGATAATCTGTCACTTCCAAAAAACACCTTTTTAAACTAACCTGCCCCGTTAGTTTAAAAAGGAAAAGGGCTTTAATCCTTATTGAAGTAAAGCACCAGGTTAGTGAAAGAACGTTCCTATATATCGCAGAAACGCACTCCGTTCAATCTAACCTAAATATACAATTTCACCATTTTCTTTTTTTGCACGAATTGTAATTTTACCTACACATTGCTCTGGGTTTTTATATCCATTTTCGACTTCTTCAAATAGTGTAGATATTAGTGCTTCTAATTCACCTAGTGTTGTATCTTTAGATAGTTTATGTACGCTCATTAGTTCTACACCTTTAAAAGCATCTTTTGCGCCTTGAACTTCAACTTCGCCAAATGCTTTTACTTCCATTTCAATTTTCATTTTATCACCTCTTATCCCTATACTTTAATACGGTTGAAAGGAATAAACGTTCCAATTTTTAATAATTCACCCATCTCAATATACAAAAATCTTTGTCGGCTTCTTCAACTAAACTGCCCCGTTAGTTTAAGTACATTTCGTCACAATCTTTATTGTTATATAAATATCCAAGGAATAAATCATCGCACATCTTAAAGTTTATAGTGGTGCGTTGATTTTAATTAAACTCTATTACAAATTATTACTCTTTTACTACATTAATTTTTTGGAATTTTAAAACCGGTATTGCTTGTTTATCATCAGTTTGGAAATAACCAAGACTATTTGACACATTTTCGCAAAACATCCTATTTATCCTAGTGTTCTATTCACTTATATTAAGAGTAAGCCATGAAGAAATCTGGCATAAAATATTCTTGTGAGGAGATGGGAAGATGGTAACGAAAAGTAAAATTTCAAAGGTTTTTAGTGCTTTATTTGCTTTTGCTTGTATTTTCATTATCGCAAATAATAAAGCATCAGCAGCTGAAGCTTTAACACAAGGACAAAAAGAGGCGTTACATGAACAATATGTAGAGATTTTGAATGAAGTAAAATCTACTGTTGTATGGGGAAACAGCCTTGTTGGGATCGAAGTTGCTCCAATTAGTGAATTTAAGGAAGACGAATGGGTTTCGCCAGAAACATTTAAACAAAGAGCAGTTGATGCTACACAAGCAAATGCTGTAGATATCAACTCTGGTATTACACCATACTCTTCATCTTCAGCATCCCATAATAAAAATATTAATCATGGTTCATCTAGTGTCAGTATGACAATACAAGCTACATTTACTACACAATTATCCAGTGGTCGCCAGGTATTTACTAACTACTCTGGCCTTAGCGTAACTGCTTCATCTGGTACTTGGAAAACAACGGGAGTCGATGCACGAATCATTGATGGAGGTAGAACTTACACATTCACTATTGGTGGTCAGTTGACTTATGTTGGTCTTGTTAGTTCCCACACTATAAATACAGACTTCCTTTGTAGTTCAAGTGGTGTAGTTTCATAACATCCTAAAAAACATGTCCCTCTTTTTGATTTGGGACATGCTTTTTTTTGCCAAATACTTATTTTGTTATTAGTGTTTCCCGTCAATCGGTAAATCATCTGACGATTTAATAATATTGGTTTTTGTAGACGAGGGATTATGGATATTAAAGTTACTTGAGAAATTAACAATTAAACCAAAGGTAAGTAGTAATGATACTATAACTTTTCTTATTTTCATTTTTTGTTTCCCCTCCTTTTTATGTACGACTAACATCATAATAATGTAATATAAACATACAAGAAATAGGATGTTATGCAAAATTGTGTCATTAAGGAGGGGTAGAAAATGGATAAATTAGGGGGTAAAGTGGCATGTTTCAGAAGATCTAAAGGGCTTACAATAAAGGAGTTAGCTGAAAATATATGTGATGATTCTACGATATATAGACTTGAAAAAGGAAAACAATTACCTAGAATTGAAATATTAAATGACATTTGTATGAAATTAGAGATTCCTTTCAAAGCTTTATTTCCTTTTAATGAAGAAGTGAAAAAACTAAAAAAACTTTGCAGAGAATTCACTTATACAGAAGATTATTTGGCATTAGAATTAGTACTAGAAGAATGTAACAACGTGAAAGAGGAACTTACAAGTACATTTATTAAACAAGAGTTTAAAAAGCATATAGACTGGCATAGATCTATACTTTTACATAAAAAAGAGAATATAATAGAAGATGCATTGAATTTATTAAAAAGCCTCGTAAATTTAGAAAACTGTTCATCTGAACTTGATATAAATATATTGAATTCTAGTGCTTTAATATATTTATCGGATAATAATGTGGATGAAGCCTATAAAATTTATAAAGTTATATACAGTAAAATTAAAAATCAACATTTTTTAGAAGATATTACTCTACTCCCCAGAGTAGGGTATAACCTTGCAAATTGTATGTACAGATTAAAATTATATGATGAGTCATTAAAAGTAACCCTAGAAATTCTTTACTACATTGAATCTAATCACTTGATATATTCGCTAGGTGAAATACATCATTTGATAGGTATGCTTTCGAGGAAAAGAGGTAATTTTAAAGAAGCTAAAGAAGCATTCAAAAATGCCATAATTATTTTTACATTAACTAAAAATGAAACAAATTTAAATAGAGCAAAATTAGACTTATCTAATCTCAATGAGCTTCTAAACGACTCATGATTTTTTATAGCCTTTTAATTAGTTCGAAATATTGCGAAATACAGTCACCCTTCAAAGTAAGCTCCTACAAATATAATAGAAGCCCCTATTAGGGGCACGTTATGACTCGCTATATATCACTTGATCTCTTAATAGTTGCTTTGTATCTTTATCTATAAAATAAAATGAATTTTGAATCTGTTCATCGGTGTACAGATCCAAATCTTCCGCTATACGAACATTAGTTTTACTTGCTACAAGTAAAACTAATGGCTCTACATGAGTAAGGCTTTCGGTAACGATAATAAGTCTCTCCGAGAAATTTTCTTCCCACTTCAAGAATTGTTGTAAATCATCAATATTGTCACGTAAAATATAAACGAATAATTGATTACCACCCACTATCAGCATCCTCTAGTGATCCCACAAAAGGTTTAACAGCAGGTGCAATTTGCATATCGGGTAAATAACTATAAAGGTGGTAATATATAAGTAGTTTTAATACATCCGGCACTTCGAGTTTAAGTCAATATTTGTTTTTATAGCCAGCTACCTCGATTAAATCTGCTCAGACATTACCAAGCTTATAGATGCATAAAATACGCTTACCCATCTGAATTTTATGCTCTATTAATTTACCTTCAAAACACATTTTCTTTTCTCGCTTAGTATCAATTCCAAAAATCTCTAACATACTCTTCTACCACTAACATCTACGGATGCGAGTGATTTAAGTAATGCGCGCTCTTTCGGAGATCAACAATAGATTACCCTAGTCGAATCTCATATATATTTTATTATTTCGGAAGATTTAGTTGCCACAAGTCACCGAACCGATGTTGTACTTACCCTAACTGGCGTTTAAATGCATTACTTGCGAAGAAGTAAGCGATGACCATGATGCCGACGCACCAGGCAAGCGCGATCCAGATACCGTTGCCAACAGCCCCTTCATACAAGAGGGCACGAATCGTATTCACAATTGAAGTCACGGGCTGGTTCTCAGCGAACGCACGAACAATTTTAGGCATGGTTTCGGTGGGGACAAAGGCCGAACTGATAAACGGCAGGAAAATCAGTGGGTACGAGTAGGCTGTCGCCCCTTCCATAGACCCCGCTGTCAATCCGGGAATGACCGCCAGCCATGTCAGCGCCAGCGTAAACAGCACGAGTATCCCAGCTACCGCGAGCCAATCCAGGATATCAGCGTTGGATCGGAAGCCCATCAAGAGCGCGACGAGGATAACCACCACGACAGTAAGCGCATTGGAAACAAGCGAGGTCAACACATGAGCCCATAATACCGACGAGCGCTTGATGGGCATGGTAATAAAACGCGCCATCAGCCCGCTCTTTACATCCGTAAACAGCCGCACGGAAGTGTAAGCGACGCCGGATGCGATAGCCATCAGCAAGATTCCCGGCAATAAATAATTGACGTAGTTGTCCGTGCCTGTCTCTATGGCGCCGCCAAATACATAGACAAACAGCATCATCATCATAATCGGAGTAATCGCCACCGTGATAATCGTATCCGGGCTGCGCATGATGTTTCGCATTAAACGCCCTAGTAATACTCCTGTATTACTTTTCATTTACATCTCCTCCTTTTCACCTATGATCTCGAGGAAAATTTCCTCCAATGTCGGCTGCTTCTCGATGTACTCCACTTTCGTTGGCGGGAACATCTCTTTGAGTTCGGTAAGGGTACCGGTCGTGATGATTTTTCCGCCATGTAGGATGGCGATACGGTCCGCCAGTTGTTCGGCTTCCTCCAGGTACTGGGTCGTCAGTAAGACGGTCGTGCCACCGTCGGCAAGCTCCTTGACGGTATCCCAGACTTCTATCCGCGCTTCGGGGTCAAGCCCTGTCGTCGGTTCGTCGAGAAAAATGACTGCTGGCGTCCCGATCAGGCTCATGGCGATGTCTAGCCGGCGCTTCATCCCACCGGAATATTTGCCCGCCCGGCGGTTAGCCGCATCGGTCAGGCTGAATCTTGTAAGCAGATTGTCGGCGACTTGAGCGGGATTGGCAACTCCCCGCAACTTTGCAATCATCATCAGGTTTTCCCGTCCGGTGAGCATACCGTCTAAAGCTGAGAACTGCCCTGTCAGGCTGATGCTCTGGCGAACATGATCCGGTTGACGCTGGACGTCAAATCCGCAAATACTTACTTCGCCGCTATCCGGCTTCATCAGCGTCGAGAGGATATTGACCGTCGTCGTCTTGCCCGCTCCATTTGAGCCCAGCAGTGCGAAAATTTCGCCGCGCCGCACCTCAAAATCCACCCCCTTTAAGACTTCCTTGTCTTTAAAGAATTTTTTTAACCCTTTTACAAAAATCGTTGCATTGCCCATACTTTTTCCCCCTTTTAATAAGCTTCTTGTGGAGCTAGATTGCATATACCCTTCTATATAGTATGACTGATATTCTGTATTACTTACTACCTGGTATAAAATAAAACTGAATAACGAAGGTGTAATTTCACATTTGTTATCAGCTATTCAGTCGGTATTATCTATTGAATTTATTTTTTTCCTAATCGATTCAAGATACTCTGATTCAAATCTTCACGATACTTGGCGACATAGGTTTTAGCGTTTGCCACTAGTTCGTCGGCAAAGGACGCCACGTCGTTCCCAGTTATTTCTATCACTTGTCTACCTTCCGCCGCACCGGCTTCGAACAACTCGATTAATTCATACTGTATGTGCAGCATATCCATCCCGCTGCCCGCCGCTGAGAATTTCCACATGTAGTTTTGAATTTTCTTAAATACAAACTGGTAGTCCTTTGGCAGGGATTCAACCCGTGCCATCATCATCTTGTATTCTTTTTTATCACCCATCATTTTTTTGAACATTTCCATCATGTTTTTTTCCTCCTCTTTTATAAAGCTGAACAAGACACTCCAAAAATATCGTACGGAATATCTTATGAAGCTAGATTGACTTCAAGACGTTGATTTTTGCTGATACAAAATTCCATTTTTCCCAAAACAATTCAAGTTCCTGGCGGCCAGCCTCATTAAGTGAGTAAAACTTGCGGGGCGGCCCCATATCCGACGGTTTTTTTTCTATGTTCACAAGTTTTTTCTTTTCTAATCGCACGAGAATGGTGTAGACCGTCCCTTCCACGACTTCGGTAAACCCGAGCTCGTTTAGGCGGCGGGTAATCTCATAGCCATAGGTTTCATGGCGGCTGATGATTTCCAGCACGCAGCCTTCCAGCGAACCCTTCAGCATTTCAGTTAAATTTTCCATGTTTAGATCCTCCTCTACCTCCCCTATTTTGTCTGACTTATATTCAGTATAACAGAGTACTAAGGTAAATTTTTACTGAATAGCTTTTGGGAAATCACGCTATTCAGTATTACTTATTACATATATATTGTAGCACCGAGTAGAAGGTGTCAACTTTTTTTCTTAAAAATATTTTTGCAACCTCACTATTCAGTGGTGTCAGTATCCAGTGTTACTTACTACAGGTATATCGTAACACGAAGTAGATAGACCGTCAACTGGATTTTCTAAATATTTTTAAAACCAGCTATCCCCATTGGATACAGCCAATTTTCTTTATAAAGATTTTACTTCCTCCTATGCTTTTTTCACAATGATTTCTTCGAGGATCATTCCCGTCTAGGAGCTGTACATGTGAATATGGCAATCCTATATCTTGTATTTTTTCTGGAATAAACCTACTATATGTATTCCTCCACGTAGCAACTGCAATAGACCTAATACTTTCAATATCTTGAAAAGTCCATCTCTCTTATTACCATAATTCATCCCCTCAATTTATTTGAATACAACTTAACAATGTAATTCTTAATTTTTCTGTACAAACCTACTTAAACTAACCTGCCCCTCTAGTTGAACAAGAAAAAAGAGCAGTATGTACAGCTCAATGATATTCTACTAAAGCCCCCATTCGTATTATTAGGTCAACCAGAGTAATCTGATTGACTATTTTTATTCAATTGATAGATTGATAGTGGCTGAGTAGAATGAAAGCTCCCTAGTTTAGCCTAATTTATGTTCATTAATGAGTGAAATGCTATCATTTTCATGTTCATGGAGTTCAAAGACAATCAGTTCATTTTCACATTTTTTCAACAGTGGCCCAGGTAAGTATAAGGTCTCCTGTGGACCAACCTCCCAATATCTTCCTAGGTTGAATCCGTTAATGAATACAACCCCTTTTTTCCAGCCAGTCAACTCCACAAATGTATCCCCAATCTCCTCAACATCAAACTTTCCACGGAAAAAGGTCGGGAAACCATTATGCTTAACGGCGTTTTTCTTAAAAACAAGTTGTTCAATATTATCGAGAGGCAATGTATAAATTGTCCAATCGAATAGGAACTGGTAATGGAATCGAACACCACGGGTAATCCCCTTCTTCATCAGAAAAATTAAAAGAAGTAATAACCTCAAAGTGATTTTGGAGTTATTACCTCTTTTAATTTAATCATTATAAAATCTGGCTTGTATCATGCAAGTTTGCAGTTACTTATGATACGGTTCACCGAAACTAATATTAAACTCGTTATAAAATGGAATTCCTTCTGTACCCACTAGTTGAAGAATGAAATGATAGCCTTTTCCCAGTCGATCCGTTTTCAAGTTCAAATATAGCTGTCAATGCAAAATTTAGACTCTTAGCGAGCCACGGAAGCCCCTTGCAGCATAGTAGGATTCTGCTCCATTATGGTACACAAAGACAGTGTCGTAGCGATGATCACAAAAGATTGCCCCGCCGAGTTTTCTAATATTATCAGGTGTTTGCACCCAGCTCGACGTTTTCAAATCGAAATTTTCAAGTTTCTGCAGTTCTCGGTATTTTTCTTCCGTTAATAGTTCAATGCCCATGGCAGTTGCCATATCATTAGCGTTATTTTCTGGTTTGTGTTTTTTTCTTGACTCCAGTGCTTCACGATCGTAACAAACACTTCTGCGCCCTTTAGGACTTTCAGCTGAACAATCATAAAAAATGTATTCGCCCGTCTTTATATCATAGCCAACAACATCCGGTTCACCACCAGTTCCTTCCATTTCATTAAGCGACCACAGTTTTTCAGTAGTAGCTTCGAGCTTAGCTTGTACTTTAGCCCATTCAAGACCTTTATGGCGGTTCATGTTTTTCTCAAAACGGGCTTTCAAAGTTCTAAGTAGTTCCTCACGTTGTTCTAGTGACAACTCCTTATTTCTCTTTGTCATATTAGTTTCCCCCTTATTGTTTATTCATTATGGTTTAAGTACTAAAATACTGCATAATAAAAAAAGCGTCGTCTATGCAGTACATTAATCTTAAACTAAATCAGCTGATAGGATGTCAATATTTTTCTCTAAAATTCTAATTAACCTTCTGAAAAGCAGTAAACCTCCTATTACTTATTTTTATCGTTTATCCCTCAAAATACGTAATATGATTATTTATTTTACAAAAGAAAATATGTATTAGATTGAAGCTACCTCTCATTTTTATAACTATACATATTATAGCTTGTAGAAAGGCGGGGTTTTTATGGAATACAGTGGAGAATTTCGTGAACATAACAATGGTTCAGCATTCGCTCTACTCGTTGTACTATTCATTCTACTAATTATTGTCGGCACTGCTTTCATGTGTTAAAAAAAGGGTCACTTTCCACCGAGTGACCCTTTTAATAGTTTCTTTCTTCATATACATATTTAGTTCACGTTTCATTTACTGCAAATTTTCTTTCAGATATTCAATCAATATAGTGATAAAATTAGTAATCTCTGCTTAGTATATCTGTTTAAAATAACCTTCTACTCTTTTTTCTTCAACTAACCTTTCCCGTTACTTGAATAAGAAAAAGGTGCTCTACTTAGTTGCAGTAAAGTACCCGTTAGTTGAACATGTTTCCCGATTATGGCAACGCCCTTCCCTTAACCACATTTTGCCTCTTTTTTTGGTGTGAGTGTAGTAAAGTATTCACTAACTAATGACAATTAATATAATAATCGTTATTCTAGTATCTTTTAATAAAGTCATTCCATTGAATTATTCATAAATACTTTTTACTAATCTAAGAGCATAGTAGTTCAGTCTACATTTACCCTCATTGGATTGCTCACATCAACTCATCATCTAAAATCGATAAGGAAATTGCATTATAATAGCTGATGAAATCATATCTGCCATTTCCAATGCTTCTGCTTCGATTTTATTAAAAACTTCAATACTTAATTTATAGTTTTTCTGAATCATAGAAACTGCTTCATTTTTAGTTAAAGCTAAATGTGAATAAAACATCTTTCGTAATTCTTCTTTATTTATATATGGATTTATACTACTTAAAAAAGCTATAATCTCATCTGCATTACGATACCATTCTTTTTCTTTAGCATCTACTGTTTTTGTATCACCTTTTACAGCTGCAGTAACTAATTGTGCGGCTATTACTAAATGTTCTTTCATTAGCTCAGCATAACGATCTGCGATTTGGTCACCATAATAAGGACGGAGGCTATTCCCTAAATCGGTAGCATTTTGTAAAAGTCGCTCTTGTACAAATGGTAAATCTGGCAAACCAAAAACAATGCTTATAATTGTCATCCTGGTCCAGTTGACATGCTCCATCCAAAGTAACCGATTCATACTTATATTATCAACTGCTGCTTTACTGATGCAACGAGAGGCATTATATTTTGAATTTTGGTTCGAAAAATGGCTAAAGGGTGCGGTATATTGTGAGTATAGAGGGTTATAATTCGCTATTCCAGGATACGAGTAGAACCCATTTGAATAAGGGTACACTGTACATTCACTCCTTTAATTTGTGGAACTCTAAATTAAGTTCTTTCATTAGGATACTCAGAAACAACAATAAATGTGAAATGACTGTACAACGTAACCATTCATCCTTATCAAGTGATTCAAGACAGATGATATTATATTAAACTATTATTAATACTCTCCTAAAAGCCTATCAAATCTGATAAAACCAAAAAATTTCAACTCTAATTATCTAGGAAAATGTAACATAAACTAGTGCCAATTAACTTTACCCTATTTTATCATGCCAAAATAGTTGTTGACACCTAGCAAACTTTTATATACAATTTTCATAATTTGATACGCAAACTCACACGAATTCGTGAGTGGCGGAATTTTGTAGAGTTTTAACTCTGTTTCATTCGCCCGTCGTCTATTTATAGACGACGGGATTTTTTATTTTTTGGAGGGATTTTTTGAATAAATTGAAGTTTTCTTTAGTGGTTTTATTAGGTGCCTGTAGCTATGGAGTCCTATCTTCCATACTTAAAATTGGATTTTTAAATGGATTTTCTTTTCCTGAACTTTTAGGTGGACAATATGTATTTGGCTGGTTAGGACTATTATTACTTGTTATTACCTTTTCTCGTTATAAAGTATCCTCAAAAAATATATTATCGTTGTTAGCCGTTGGGATAACAATGAGTTTAACAAGTATTTTTTACGGGCTTTCTGTAAAAGAACTACCTGCATCCATTGCTATTGTGTTGTTATTTCAATTCACATGGATGGGCGTTCTAATTGAAGCAATTGCTAATAAAACTTTTCCAAGTCGTGAAAAGGTATTGTCCATTCTCATCTTATTTGTAGGAACGGTGTTTGCTGGGGGTGTATTTGAAGGTTTAGGACAACAATTATCTATAAAAGGAATCATCTTTGGTTTACTAGCAGCTATAACTTTTTCCTTATATATATTTGCAAGTGGACGTGTTTCTACAGAAGTTCCAATCTATTCAAAAAGCTTTCTTATGACAACGAGTGCAACACTCTTTGTTTGCTTAGTATTTCCCCCGACATACTTGATTGATGGCACACTGCAGGCTGGATTATGGAAATATGCTTTAATCCTAGGTTTCTTTGGTGTTGTTATACCAGTCATTTGTTTTTCCATTGGTGTTCCAAAAGTAGGGACAGGCCTTGGAACAATTTTAGGCGCAGTCGAACTCCCAACAGCAGTTATTGCTTCTATTACACTTGTTCATGAAGTCGTATCGCCTTTACAATGGATTGGAATCATTTGTATTTTATCCGGAATTTTCATACCTCAAATGTTACAAGTACAAAAAGAGAAGAAACAATTCCGTTTTCGCGAGAAACTACAGAACTTTAGGTAGGTATCTATGTAGTTCCACAAACTAAAATTAGCTTTTGATGTTTTCAAAAAAGAATCCATTTCGATCAAACCTTTTCAAAATGGATTCTTTTTATTTGATGGTGAAATATTTCATACAATACTTATCAAGGTTTCAGGTTCTCTACAGAAAAAATCAAACTTAAAGCTTCATATGTAATCCCAAAAATTTTCTGGGCACTGCATATGTTGAATCAAAGAATCCGTACTGTTGGATAGATCGACCTTTTCTAGATAGCCCGCCTCTAATCGATTAACGAACTAATTCAAAATAATAAACTTGAAGAATAGATTATAGGACAAACGCATTTTATGTATTTTACTCTTCCTTTATAAAACTTCAAATTCCATTTTCCTCATACGTTCTTTTCTAAATATCTCTTTGGCATCTTTATAATTTACAGGAACAATAGGACGCATTATCGCACTTAACTTAATATTCGATTCTATCACATCAACACCTGTATATTCTAACAATCTATAAAAGTATCTATTTTGATTAATAGTTACAGGTAGTATTTTTCCTAACTTAAAATCGTATATACGCGAATCATTAAACTCACAATGAATACTTACCTCTATTTCATCTCTAGCCCTAGATTTTTTAAACTCAGTATCATGTGGTATAAATTGATTTTTACTAAGATCTTGAACTATATAAACTATCTCTATCATTCTTTCTTCCGTAATCTCAAAACACTCAATACCTATAATCAAATAATATTTCTCGTCGATTTCACTTACTTCACCAATTTTCTTTGTACTCTCAAAAGGATAATAACTGACTTTCATTTTTCTTATTACACCTAAATCTATATCAAGCAATATTTTCACCTCACTTATGATTATCTATTTATGAAAAGCTTGTTTTATTTGTTTCAATAAAATATGTAAACATTATTTTGTCATCAGATTTTGTATGATACAAAAATGTTATGCAATCCAATTTATCACCCTCTCTTCTACTTCCTATACCCGTTATCTTCTTTCTCGAATCATCTGAGAGCGTTTTAGATTCATAAAAATCCACAAAATTACTCGGACTTAATTTTAATACGTATTTTATTTATTAAAACTCGCAAATAAAGTATCTATTCAGATAATTCTATCGAAAATAAACGAATTAGTATATACAAATATTGTAAAGATATAAAAAAATCGTGAACAAGTTCAAGATTGCCAACATAATGATAGGGATTAGTCTTCTTTCAACAATTCTTCAATTGCATTCAAATAATTGGCAAGTAAAATGGCTAAGTCATAAAAATATGAATCCTCCAAAGCATTTTGTTCATTAAAAAACTTCGATAATAAATTATATAGAGGCTACTGAAACTTTCCATTTTCAAAAAGTTTTACTAGCCTTAAACGATTGTATTATGAATTCGTAACTTCATTTGAATAAAGGTCGAAATCATATTTATTCCCTTTTAACTGATCTTCGTAAATTTCAACCCTACGATTCAAAACTTCCAGGTTTCGCTGTAAAGCATTCATCTATAATTCCACTAGACTCCTACAATTGCCAAATAAAATCAGTATTTCAGTAATAATTATTCCAATAAGCTGAGTAAAAGAAAAGCTGAGATAAATGTATATAAAATACTATTATCTCAGCCAACATTCTCCTATTTAAAACTGATTTTTTCTTTCTTCTGCTTCAGCTTTGTCTTGCATTTCCTTTTTCTTGACATATAGTTCTTGTTTACGTCGTTGATTTTTTTCTTGAAGATTTTCTAGTTCTTCTTCACCCGCAAATTCCATACTGATTTCAGCTTCACGAATATTTTTTTCCGTATTTTCAATCATGCTTTGTACCCTTGCAGCACTATTCGATTTATCATTAGACTTTGGATAATGTTGATCTTCCATTTATAGACCTCCTCATTCATTTAATTATTACTGTATTAGTTTGTTTTTCTTTGTACACTTTATACTGTAATAAAAAAAGAAAACCTGCCTTTGATAGACTCTAAAAGAACGCCTTTTCTTTGATTGTTTCACAATTTTCAAATTGCAAACATCAATATAAAATTCAATAAATCCATTAAAAACCAACTCTTTAACGTTTTTGATACATACAAATATTAATTGTATTTACCTTTTATTTATATTGATTGAGGTATATCTAAAAGTTATTGGTGAATCTTAAAAAGGCCACTATTTAATTTTGATGGTGGCCTTTTATTATCTTAGTAACAGCTAATTTGATATACCAAGAATGATGTTCCCTCTACTCCTAATATATCAATACCAATGTGTTTAATACGATTGTAAATAAAATAAAAACCCCTACTATTATTTCAAGTAAAGGTTCAGTTACGTTGTAATTAATCTTTAAAAATCATGCTTTGTTACAGTTAATTGTATTGTTATTCCAAATGGATCTCGTACAATGCCATAACCAGGGCTAAACGAATTTTTTTCAAAAGGTGTTAAGATATGGACCTCATTATGTTTAATTAGTTTATGATAGATTGTTTCAATGACTGAAAAATCTTTAGATTGGATACATAGAGATGAGCTGTTACTTAATTGCCATGGACGGGTTGAATCCATTTCCACTTCAGCAATCATAATTTTGTTAATACCAATTTGTAAAACAGAATGTGTAATATAATCGTCTTGGCCTTCTTCATATTTAAAATGTGGATCCATTTCTTTCATTTCTTTATAAGTTTTCATAAATAAAACCTTTGCTCCTAAACACTGTTCATAAAATGTAATTGCATCTGCCCCTTGCCCATTTAACGATAAAAAAGGGATTACTTCAAAATTCATTGTATTGCCTCCTTAGTGTATGTCCTTTACACTTATAAGTATAAAATAATAAGGTGACAATACTTGGCACCTTTAAGGACGGTTTTATGAAAAAAGTTGAGCGCATAAATCAGATGCTACGTTTTATCAATCAGAAACAAATGTTCACATTGAAAGATTTAATGAATGAATTTCAAATTTCTAAAAGGACAGCACTACGTGATATTGCATCATTAGAGGAAATTGGTACCCCTATTTTTGTAGAGTATGGTCGGTATGGAGGGTATCATTTATTGAAATCGATGACATTACCACCAATTTCATTTACTAGTCATGAAGTTTTTGCGCTTTATTTTGCAATGCAAGCTTTACAAAGTTTTACGAGTAGTCCTTTTCAAATATCTTTTCAATCAATAAATAAGAAGTTTTTAGAAAGCGTTTCGCCTAAGCAACGTGAGCAAATCGAAAGTTTTCGAAAGAGAGTAGCTTTCTATCATACAGAACAAGCACATGAATGTGTTTTCCTCGAAGAACTCTTGCTCTCCGCTGTTCAGAATACGATTGTAAATATACACTACACAACACCCAAACAAACGACAATTCGCTGTATTCAACCCATTTCGATCTATGCACTGAAAGGTTATTGGTATTGCCAAGCCTATGATTTAGATAAAACAGCTTATCGTGTCTTCCGCTGCGATCGTATTAAATTCTTAGAAATAGTACAGCTTGAACCTGCTGTAGATTTAAAAGACTTTAATATACAAAATGCGCATAGTCTATGGAAAGCAACCGAGCATGCCATTCATTTTAAATGTACAATCACTTCAACAGGCGTAGAAATATTCAAGCAACAACAATTTCCTTCCATGAAATTGTCAGAAGAAAATGGAAGTTTATATTTAATTGGCACTTATGAACCTACTGAAATGAATTTTATTATTCCTTACCTGGCTAGTTTGGGTAAATCCATACAAATAATTGAGCCACCTTCTTTAAAAGAATGCTTGAAAAAATACTATTTAGATTTAATTAACCATTTGTAATGTGAATTTAAAAACGATTGAAACAATCAATAGTACTTAGTTTTGATATAAACTACTCAACCGTAACACCAACTCTTTTCTGTAGGTCCATCTATTTAGCCGCTATTATGAAAACTCCATAAATAGCGGCTTTTTTAAACCATTTCAGTTTAATAAACTGTTACATGCCGGTATTCTACTCTTTTTATTGTCTAAAAAAATATTTGATATTCTGATTCGAATGAAATTACTCATCTTACACCTAACGTCCATCTAATTCATAAGATAGGATACACACTTTTGGTTAGGAGGAATCCAATTGTATTACAGTCCTTATCCGTATGTTCTCTATGCAAATCACTATCCACAGTGGGTTACGGCAAATCATTCTTCACCTTCTCAAATCCCTAGACAATTAGCAATGCCAACGAACCCTACAAATATCAGCCCATTTCCCCCTGTAAATACACATAAGTTTAAGACTTCAGCGAAAGATATACAGAACATTATGCAACAAGCTCATCTGCTTGTAGATAAGATTTCTGTTTCAGAGCAATTTGCACATGATTTAATAAACGCCGCACAAACTTCAAATAAAACTGAAGTAGACAGATTAATTTCATCAACAGGAATCACCATTACATTCGATACAAAATATACACCAGACAGTATTCGAATTAATTTGACTAAAAATGGTTGTTGTGGACTAACGATCATTTTAAATTGGTAATTTAAGAATTTACAACCAGAAGACCTCGATTATTATTGCTTTAGAATATCAGCATTTTTTATTCGCTACATGAAGCTCGAATGAAATTAAAATGTTACAGCTTACGCAAATGTCGCATTTAATCTCTCTAGGAGAAGTAGTTCCATTAATCACATGTTTCCTTATTTTCGCTAAACATAATCAAGATAGTATCGGTTATTCTTTAATCATTCTATGAACAACCAATGTGGCTCTTGCCACATTAGAACTTATGGACAAACTCTTCATAAGTAAATAATCTTTATTATAAGGATGACATTAAATATCATTTTTTTGTTATTAATCAATTGTTTCTTTAAATGATTTTCTCTGCGTTTTAATTTTATTAATTTCAACTTTGAGCTTTATCGAATCTTCATTTAACCGAACCTTCCCTTTCTTCTGTATTTTTTTCCACACTTTTACATTTTCGCGATACAAGTACTCTGATAATCGATAAATGTCTACATCATTTTCTAATCCTGCTTTATAGGTATCTAATACTTCTTTTTTGACTTCCTTTATTACTCCTTTTCGAATTTCATCAATTGATACTTTGTCCTTAAATTCACTTATATTAAAATCCAATTTTATATGAACATTAAACTTCACTTTATCTTTTAAAACAATTGGTTTCACTTTTACTTTTACTTTGTCTACTACAACTGTAAAGTGTTGTTCATCTTTTGAACCTATTTTGTACGTAACTTCTCCCCTCTTTGTATCATTTGTCATCCATTGTAATCCACTTGCCTTTTCTCCAGGGATAAAACCTTTAAAGCTATGAGGAGAAAGTACACCTACTCCCGTTAACTCAACTTCGTTTTTGGTTTCTTTTTCTGTTTTCCACTCTGCTATAGTAACGAAAGGAATACCTATTTCATAACTAGGTTCATTTAGTCCAATAATCAATGTTCGAAAATTGATTGGTTTAATAAAGGATTCTTGTTCATACGAATTTTCTGGATTCCCTAACTTTGACAAACTTATAGATCTATTGAGATTTGGTGTAGTCAAAAGTATATCTTTTACTGGATTATGAGTGCCGTAAACCCATATTTGATATCGCGTTTCTCTATATCGTATAAAAGCGTCGATAACCTGATTAGCTCTTCCGTTTTTTAATACTTCTTCAGATAAAATAACATAAGAAAAAAAGCCCCACAGCACCGTTTCATCCATTGAATGATATAAATTAAAAACTGCCTCATTAATGGTTTTCCCTGAAGCATACCCTACTTCAGCCTGTGGAATATTAGTGACTGGCTGTTCATTTTTTGCAGTAGTAGTAAAATCAATTATTTGAGCATATACCTCATACTTCCCATCCTTATAATCCAAGCCCATCCCATGAATATATAGCATTCTTTCGGGTGCTTTTACATCCCAACAACCTGCTATGAGAGTAGTGAGTATAATAACTAATATGAATATTCTCTTATTCATTTTTGGCTTCTTTTGGACGTGTTTTATCTTGAGGGACTAACCTAGCTGAACGTCTATAATAGAATTTTCTGTTAAGCGATATATCATCAATGAAGCTATTCATTGGTCCTTTTAAATTGAGTGTAAACCAAAGAAAATAAACAGCTTCAGACTTCGAAAAAGACTGTCTCAAGATATTAAAATCTATTGAATCTTTGGCATGTTCCATCCCACTCACTACTTTCTGCTTTATTATTTTCCTACATTAAAGAATTGTTTATTATTTGTTAGTTATCACCAACAACAAGAGATATTATAAGCAGTAATTTATAATGTTGCATTTTGTGATTTTGAATAAGTAGTATTACACTACTAATTGCATCATGGTAGATCAATTAAAAATCTTCGTAAAATATAAAAAACCTTCAAGTTATTAACTTTGAAGGTTTTCTATATCTTTATTAATAATTCTGCCGGTTACTGTGTTATACATAAATAGAAAATGGTTAGTAAATGTACATCAATTTTTTCTTCACTTCAATGTTCAGAAGTTGATATTCGTACTTCATATCTTCTGTTTTACCAACATGAACGTTTCTACTAGTAATACAAGAAGTAGTGAGATACCGAATAGTGGCATAACAATACCCAGCAAAATCATGATGATTAAAAATCCAACAGAAGTACCTTTTGATGTACTAGGTGGTGCAGAAAACTCACCTTTCTTTTTGCGGGATAGCCAAGTTTTAATACCCCAAAAAATGACGAAAATAAAGGCAAGACAGACAATTAAATTGATAATCTTATTTGGCCATCCAAATAAATGTCCTTCATGTAAAGGAATTCCCCAAGTAAACCACTTAGCTAAGATACCATAGTCATCATAGCCCGCTTTAGAAATTAACTTCCCGCTATATTGATCAAAATATGATGTCATTTCATCGTATGGACTAACATCTAATCCAGTTACACCAGTGTTACTACTTTTAGCAACAGTATATACCCCCTCTTCATCAGAAGGGTAAATAATAGAATATGGCTTAGAAATATTAGCATCTTCTACTTTTAGCATCAGTTGATGGACATTTAGCATATTATCATTTTCAGACATATCCATACCAGACATATTCATGCCTTTGTGAAGTGCATGTGGATCATCATTTGAAGAAGCCGGTGCCGCATTTTTTCGAGTAGCCCACGGTATTTCACTCATATCAGAAGTAGGTGGATTTACTTGTTTTTCTGGATTACCAATAGAGGGGTGCTCTTGTGAGGCTATATATATGAAATTCCCCATAAATGCCGACCAAGGTAATCCAGTAAGGATGATAACAAGCATCGGAATAGTAATAATTGTCCCTACAAGTGCATGCCATTTTTTGTTTTTTTGACGAGTGGAAGCATTTTGTTTTTTCTTCAATACCTTCCCTTTAAAAGTCATGTATACACCTGTAATTAGTAGGAATATAGCCCAACAAGCAGCTAATTCAACTAGATAATTGACAACTGTTCCTCCAACAAATAGTGAACTATGAACATTTCGCATGATATTTGCAAATGTATATTTCGCATTTTGGGTTCCTACGATTTGATTATGTTCATCTAAGAAAACATATTTTTCATCGCCTTCTTTATTCCCCATCGTTAAACGTGTATTATATGGGTCGTCGAGAACAATGATTTTAGATACTGAGTACCCTTCATTTTGTTCTTTAGCTTTAGCTATTCCCTCATCAATCGTTAACTGTTCAGAATATGTACTATCACCAAAGAAGTAATCATCATATACATTATTTTCGACATTCGTATAGAACAAAAAGCCAATTCCACTAATTGTTAAAGTAAGTAGCAATGGCGTGATAAATAACGCAGCATAAAAATGCCATCGCCAAAAGCGATTATATAAACCCTTATTCATTTCTTTCCTCCTAGAAATAATCTCGTTTTAATGAACAATACTATTCTATAAAAAAAGAGTGAAATTTGAATGAAGTTATTCAATTTTTTTAATGCCTCAAGTACTTCATGGAAAAGATTTCAATAATATTGACAAGTATTATTTGTGAATCAAGATTAGAAAAATTATTAACTACTCTCTAAGCATCTTTCAACTAATTTAGTTAGTTGAATTATAGTTTTTGTTTTCTGAATATTTAATATTTTTTAAGATAGAATTCCTATAATATACTTTAAAATGTTTTAATCTTGAACCTGCATTTTAAGGAAAATTAAAAGTATCAATTTAGATAATGTTGTTCAAAATTGATTCCTACACTGTAACTGGATATTCAGTTCTAATAAAAAAGTACTGAAGTTAAGCAGAATCCCTGCTAGCTTCAGCACTTTCTGTTGCTCTCATTAATAAAGTTTCTTATTTAAAAATAGCAATAATCTTATCTAGTATTCCAGTAATATCAAGGAATACGATGATAATTACTAATGGAATAATATATCTCATTATAAAGAACCATATATTAAATGCAGTAGCACCTAAACTAGAATGTTGTAATATTTCTTCTCGTAATTTACTTTTCTTAATCTTAAGTGGTACGAAAATAGAGATTAAAAACACACCAAGTGGCATTAAAATATTACTAACTAAATAATCTGCGGAATCAAATATATTCTTCGAGAAGATTAGAACATCATCAAAAACACTATATGATAATGCAGATGGAACTCCGACTGCGAATACTAAAACACCAGTAATATATGCATATTTTGTTCTCTTCTCTTCATTTCCTTTAACTAGAGAAGCTACAATAATTTCTAACATAGAAAATGCCGATGTTAATGTGGCAAATAAAAATAAAGCTAAGAACCCTAATAAGAAAGCTTCTCCAAAAATGATTTGATCAAACACAGCAGGTAATACAACAAACAGCAAACCAGGTCCTTCAGCAGGTTCTAAACCTAGTGAAAATACAGCTGGGAAGATTGCTAAACCTGCTAATAAAGCGATGAATAAATTCATTGAAACGATTGAAATAGCCGGTTGAATTAAGCTTTCTTTTTTTGAAAGATACGAACTATAAGTAACCATCACTGATACACCGACACTTAGGGAGAAGAAAGCTTGTCCCATTGCATACAGAATACTTTGAGATGTGAGATTTGCGAAATCAGGTGCTAAGAAGAATTTTACACCTTCCATAGCGTTTTCAAGTGTAAGTGAACGAATGATAAGAACAAAAAATAGGATAAATAAAGCGGGCATCAAAATTTTGCTTACTTTTTCAATTCCATTTTGAATCCCTTTTGCTACAACTAGAACTGTGAAAGCTAAGAATGCAAATTGAGCTCCAATAACTAACATTGGATTTCCAATTATGTAGTTAAAGACAGATCCATAATCTGCGCCTTCACTTATAATTCCACCAAACAAACCTTTTACAAAATATATAACAATCCAGCCACCAATTACGCTATAAAAAGACAATAAGAGGAAACATGTGAATACCCCTAACTTGCCAATCCAATGCCATTTAGTATTTGGAGCTAAAGTACGATAAGCACTAACTGCTTCCTTTTGCGTGCTTCTACCAATGACAAACTCTGCTAATAACAGGGGAAAACCTATGAATAATGAAAAAAGGATAAACAGTAGAAAGAATGCTCCCCCTCCACTGATACCAGTCACATAGGGCAGCTTCCATATTGCGCCTACTCCTATAGCTGACCCTGCTGCGGATAAAATAAATCCAATCTTAGATGACCATTGCTCTGATGTTTTAATACTTACCAATCCAATCTATATTTATTACGTCTTTTCCTCATAAAAAACAAAGGAAAAGACAAAAAAGCCACGTCTCTATCTTTAACGATAGGGACGTGGCTGTTCACGCGGTACCACCCTAATTGGAAACAAATCAAGTTTCCCACTTACTTGGTAAAATAACGGTTTAATCCGTTTTTATACTACGATCACTAAGATGTAATATAAAAAAAGCTCTAAGAATGAAATTCACCAAAGTCTATGTATCAGTTTCCACCAACCACTGATTCTCTGTCAACAGGGAGACCCGGCTTAATATGTTCTTGTCATCGCTCATTTGCTATTTAGAATATTAAACGAAATTATAGTATGAGAAAACATTAAGGTCAAGACTTTTTTTCAGACTTTTAATATTATTCAACTTAATTACTTCTCTATGCCTCTTTTATATACTCCTGTTCACAGGTATTTTCTAAGTTCAAAATCTGTAATTTATCCGCATAAATAAAGGGATTATTTTATGTGGTGAGAGATAATAAAACCGTTTCATTTTAAAATAATAAAACCAATATCCTTACAATGATGAAATTATTTTGAAGGGTATTGATGTTATGTAATTTTTAATTGTATCCACGATAATTGTTATAAAACTGAATAATAAAACTGTTGAAAACCGAACACCGACGTTAAGTACAAATCATAAAGTAAATTTGCCACCATGATAACAATAGTAAGTTTCAGATTTAAGATTTTTAATCTTGCTTAAAGACTGCTGTGCATCCTCGACATGTAGACAAAAGCTTGGATTAGCAATGATCAATTCCTGGTTTTCATTAACAGCTGCATCACCTGTGATTACGCTTTTCAAGCTTGGAAAATACAATGAAATATGTCCTGAAGTATGACCCGGTGTTGCTATTATCCTACATTTATTATCTAAAATCATATCACCATCATGTACCTTTTCATCAATTGAAACATGCTTTAAATTCTTTAATTGTTGTATAAACCATTTACCAAATTCGACTTCGTTATCCGGCATATTCTTTAGCATTTCTTCAGCTTGAATCAATCTCTCTGACTTCATTTCACCACTAATGTAATTTGATTCAGTTTCACTAGCTATTATGTTAATCCAAGGATACTTTTCTTTGAAGTCATAAAGGGCACCTATATGGTCATCATCATAGTGAGTAAGAATTATATTCTTTAAATTCTTCACTTCATATCCATTTTTTAAAATCTCATTTTCAATTAAAGGTAAGAAATTTGTATACCCTGTATCGACCAAAGTTAGTTCATCTTTTAATATTATTAAACTAGGATAAATGTAATTTTTTTGTCCATTAAATTCAAATTCAATTGGTAGCTCTATTATCTTCATTTTCTTCTCCCATTACTGTATGTTTGTGATATTCGCTTATCTAATATGCTAGACGTTTATTGATATAGAAAAAAGACGATATAAAACCAATCCTATCATCTAATTTTTAAACAAACATTTTATTTTAGCTGTTTATATGCGTTTCATTAAGATGAAAAAACCACCCCTTTTGACGTGAAAGCAACGACAGCAAGAGGTGAAAATTTAATCAATTTTAAAACATATTTATTTTTATTTTACATCATCTTCATCAAATCTTGCTTTTGAAAATCCTCTTCCAAGTATTTCAGATGCATTTAAGAAAATGACAAATGAATTGGGTTCTCTATCTAATAAAAGCTTCTTAAAATAAACAGCTTCTGATTGTTCCACTACACATAAAATCATTGTTTTTTCTTGGTTAGAATAACCACCGAGCGTCTTAATTTTAGTCAAGCCTCTATTAATTTCATTCTTGATAATGGTTTGGATTTCTTCTTCTTTATCAGTAATAATCAGCACTAATTTGGTTGGTGATGTTTGTAGTTGCACAAAATCGATAACTTTACTTGTTACATAGATGGCTATCATGGCATAAAGCGCTAATTCAAAGTCAAATACTAGAGCTGAAGTAAAGACTACTAATCCGTCAACAAGTAGCTGTGCAAAGCCACTTGAAATCCCTGTGAATTTCTTCAATATTTGTGCTATTAGAGCTGTACCACCCGTTGAACCATTTCCCCGATAAACAATACCAAGACCAACACCTATCATAATTCCTCCATAAATAGCACTTAACAAAGGATTATCAATAGTCAATTGGATATCAGCTGTTAACCAAATAACAAGTGGAACAAACGTAGTGCCGACAAGTGTTTTCCAGCTAAAATCTTTCCCCACCACTAGAATGCCTAAGATAAACAAAGGAATATTGATCATCCATTGCACATAAGCGGGATTAAATTGAAACAACTCGTATAGAATGGTGCTTATCCCTGAAACTCCTCCAGCCGCTAGTTTAGCTGGTAATAGAAACATATTGAATGCAAGACCAACAAGCGCTGCTCCTACCATGATTTGAATATATTCAATGATAACTATCTTCTTCTGATTTTTTTTGATCATATAGCTATACTCCCTCTTTGTTATAAATCCTTACTCATTCTAACAGAAAAGGGTAGTTATAACATAATTTTTTATTCTATTACGTCTTTTAAAATGAGTTTTAAGAACTAAAAATTACCCTCTGTTATAAATTTACATCTAGAAAATCCAACCATAATCTAGTCATTAAAATCCAGCTGCAACTATTATTCAAATAACACCACAGCTGGCTCTTTCCCCAAAAATGATATGTACAAATGTAATTGCGCTCGGTGATGGTTTAGATGAGCTAAAATTTCTAATAACCATTCAAAATGGCTATAAGTTGTTCCCCAATATGATGTTGCCGGAATAAAAACATCAGGCAGACTTTCATAATAACAAACTAATTCTTCATACCCCTCATTCAATTGCTTCAGCATTTCCCTTTTACTATCGACCATATTAATGTCATAAAATGCATTCATTTCCTCCACTGATGCTTGGCCAATTATTTGAAGATCTGCCTTGCATATTATGGCTAAATGGCTCACTAACTCTCCTACAGTCCGCTTTCCTTCAATAAGAGCAATTTGAAAATCTGTTTCATCAAGTATCTCGATTAATGATTTAATACTATTAATCGTAAATTGGATTTGATGGAATGTATTTTGTAGATATGTATTCATTTTTTCCCTTCCATGATCAATTTAATAATAACTAATGTGTTATCAGAACTTATTAATGTCCCTTCCAATCACTTTTTAACATACTAAAAGTAATAAGATCTTCATAATGGTCATATAGCCATTGCCCATCACGTTTAATACCTTCTTGAACAAACCCTAATCTCTTTGGGATTGTGATGCTTTTATGATTATTAGCTGCACACTGAATTTCAATTCTATGTAAATCCATTTCATTAAATAGATAGTCAATAATTGAGCCTACACACTTCGTTATGATGCCCTTTCCTTGAGCATCCCCAGACAGAAAATACCCTATACTAGTAGATTTGTTTTTCCAATCTATATAATGCAATCCAATCATTCCAACCAGTTGCCCATTATATCGAATTCCTACATCCAATCCATTATTATTAGCATAATTGGTTATCCACATTGGA
Source organism: Viridibacillus sp. NPDC093762 (assembly GCF_050279675.1). Lineage (NCBI taxonomy): Bacteria > Bacillati > Bacillota > Bacilli > Caryophanales > Caryophanaceae > Viridibacillus > Viridibacillus sp. NPDC093762. The sequence continues at coordinate 25,034 of NZ_JBNNUK010000019.1, forward strand.
ATGATTTCCTCAAAATCTTCAGCTGATTTTCTTTTATCTACCCAAAGCAACCATTTACGTAAGTGTTCTCTATTTGTATCAACTAGCTGGAATAACTCTTCTTTATTATGTTGCTGTAACAATACGATATCAATTTGATTATCTATTTTGTATGAAAACATATTAGTACCCTCCTGTATTGTAACAGATGTTCTAATTAATTATAGAATATTTCAACTATTATATTATGATTCAAATCCTCTTTAAAGAAAAAACAGCAGAATCTTCTTAGATTCTGCTGTTAAATATTATTGATGAAAATAACTTAATTACTTTAACGGAATCCAAATCTCAGAATACAAATCCGGACTAAATGGATCATCGTCAGTGTATACTTCTAATTCTGGTGTACCTGCATGCTCATATTTATTTGAGGGGAACCATTCTGAGAATATTTGTTTCCATGCTTTTGACATTGCATCGGGCATAGGTCCACGAACTTCGAATACACCCCATTTTGATGCAGGAATTTCTAACTTTGAAAAACCTTCAGAAGGATTACCATCATATTCTGTCGCTATCCAATAGTCGATTTTTTCTACTGACTCAGTCTCTCTTTTATCTACACAAACTCCTAGAACACCTGTTATTTCTCCGTTGTTCAACTTAAATAATACCTCATCAGTTCCTTTTGCATTGATTTCATCCCAAAATACAGGGATGCCTTTAAGATTCTCATCATTCTTTAATGCAAATTCACGATTAATCCCTACTACTTGAAAGCTGTCTCGTTCAACAATTTTATATTCCATCGGTGTTGCTCCCTTCAGACTAACCTGGATAGCCAGGCGATTATAAGATTTCAGCTTTCCAATGTTTTTTCGTACATCACTTGGCGTTACACCATGCTGTCTACGAAATGCTTTTGAAAAAGCCTCAGGAGTGTCATAGCCATATTTGTAGGCGACATCAATTATTTTGCAGTTAGAATTTGCTAACTCATGTGCAGCAAGAGTTAAACGCCTTCCTCGAAGATACTCTCCTATAGACGTATCGGTTAATATCGCAAATGTTCGTTGAAAATGAAATTCCGAAACGTTTGCTTGTTTCGCGATATCTTCAATAGATATGTTCTCCGTTAAATGATCCTCCATAAAGTCTATTGCCTTTTGTAATGATTCAACCCACCCCATATCGCTCACTCCTTAATTGAATAATAACAATCTCAAATAACTAAATCCTGTCATTTTATGCTGAGATTAGACCGTATTCTATGTATTGTTTTACTAAACGTAACCTAGCACCCTCACCCCTGAAACGTAATCCATGTTGGACACGACTCATTAGGAAATAGCTCTAAAATTTCTAAAGCATATGGGCTTGTCGTATCGAATTCACCTATTAAAACTTCATAACCATTTGTCTTTGCATATGTAATTTGGTTGTAGGTTAGTAGTTGAAGTAGAGGTAGATGCATTATTTGATCAACGCCACTCCATCCAATTTCCAATTCTGTTTGAACTTCTGTTTCGTGTAAAAATGAATACGCGATAATGTTTTGATTTACTGGATTACAAAGGAGGAAACTACCTTCTAAAATGGCATCATCATATAGTTTCTGCCATTCTTTTAAAGGTAAATCTGCTACAGGATTTACAAGATGTGTTTCTTCATAATTGCGCTTTACAAGTACTGTTAGTTGCTCCATCAGACTTTGATTATCCATTATGTCTTTTAAAGTTTTCACTTCGAAATTGCTCTGATCCAATGCTTGAAAATGTTGGTTTAAGTCTAATTTAGGCATATATGTTTTCCGAATAATTTTCATATCCAGTTGTTCATATAGCTCCATTTGCTTCTTAGACGATTCCCATAACGATGTTTGCAAAGGAAGCTCCAACACCTCATTTCGCTTAACATATTGCAACAATTGAAGCACCACTTTTTGAGAATTTTGAGAAGTGTACGGGTTACTATACACTCGAAAATACAGGCAATACGGATGCAATTTACTTTTCCAAGTAACAATTAACCCTACAAGATTCTGTTCTTCATATGCCATATAAGCAAACTCATATTTGAGTTGTTCTACAATATGTAAAACAAAGGGCTCCTCATAGCTATATTTCATCAAATCTTTCACTTCGTCTAACTGATTACCAGTGTACTTTTTCATGTTGAATTCCAAATGAATCCGCTCATTTCAATTTAATGTTTAGTGTAACTACTGCTTCCCACAAGCATAACAACGTTTATCTTTATCTGCTTGGCCATACATGCGTAGTTCCTTTTCAATCCCACAAGCTCGGCATTTCTCAAAATAGATTTGCGGTAGCTCGCCTGCTTCAGCCAATGGTACCCATTCCGTTTCATACAAGCTTTTTGTCATGCCAAAATCAATTAATACTAGTTTCCCTTCAGCGTTTAAACCAAAGTTACTGCTATCTTTTAAATCAAAACTATCAAACCTTTGATCGAGCTCTCTTAATAACTCTCTCAATCTCGGGGACATTCTATTATCTTCAACTACGTTTAACTCATATGTCTGATTGTTTTTTAACTCTAAATTTTCGTGATAACGTTGTATACAAATATCCTCATTGACATAAACCATTTCCGCTAATAAATCTACAGCGTTTCGAGCTTTCATATATTCATATATTTCAATCTCATTCAATGATTGTTTGTACCCTATCGGATGTAAATGTACTTTTATGACAAACTCATCAACGCGGTATACTTTCCTTGTTGACCCGATGCCAATACAGTTTTCTTCAATACAATAGGGTTGCCAATTTGAAATTATCCTGTTTACCATTTAATCAGTCCTCGCTGTCCGTTGAAATTCGAGATAATTTATGCTCAACATTTAAGTCTATTATTCGTTATATAACCTTGATAATAAGTTATATTCCGGATTTACTTCCCATGTTTCATACGGGACAAAAGATTTGGCTCTCATTGCATCTAGAGTGCGAGTTTTTTGTTGTGGGCGGGTTATATATCGATCAATATTAGATTCGTTTAATTGAATATATTTGGCTTCTTTAATTTCTTCTGGTTGAATTTTAATTTCTCCGCTAACATACTCTGCTTTAAAAACAACAGATAAAACATGCTTTGTAGCATTAAAGTAGACACCTGTTATGCCTATAGGACGTATTTCAATGCCAGTCTCTTCAAAAAATTCTCTATAAACTGCCAAATCTAATGGCTCCCCTACTTCAACATTCCCACCTGGCATTTCCCACGTATCCGAACGCCAATGAGTTCTAAGTAATAATACTTCATCTCTCTCGTTCCTTACTAAGGCTGAAACCGAAATAGTCTGTTTTGGTGGTTCATACCCCAATTGAAATCACCTCCATGTTTAATTATCCTTAACTCTTTTTTAATCTTCGTGATAATTACTAAATCAATAGTCCGTAGTTTTAGCCAACAACTCCTATCGATTGACCTATAAGTTCTTTATTTTTTCGTAATCACTTTTAAGTATACTTACTTTATTTTAACCTAATATTTAGTTAATTAGATAGATATATGTAAAAATTTAAATAATAATTTTTTAACCATAGAAATAGTAAAAACAGCCATATCCTGAGAAAGATATTAGTTAATAGTCTTTGATGAGACCCCTAATGCGTCTTATAAAATCTATTTTCCTTAATTCAAAAAACAGTTACAAAGTTTGCAACTGTTTTTGTTCTACTATATGAAATACTACATTTTAAATATAAATATCTTTTATCAACACACAAGATAGTCGTTTTAAAAATAAAGTTACCCTGTGAAGGTGCTCTTCAATTTACATTTTTATTCATAATAATCATATGGTTAACAGAATGCCCAGTATATCCCGTAACTAATAATACCAACTATTAACAAACAACTTTTATGATTTTCTTTCTATCATTTTTTGTATCGGTATATGTCTTCAAGCAATATCCCACTTTATTAGGTTGTTTCTCCTTTGTTCAACAATATCTCCCGATCCCCTTTTAATTCTAAGCCCTTTTTCCAAGAAAGAATCACGAACCCAGAAGCTACTATTAATAGCCCACTAAGAATAATAAAACAATATAATATTAAATCTGAAGATATCATCTGAGTAAATAGAGCAAGCAAGACGATCCTAAATAATAACCCAATTGAGCGGAATAAACCATCCACCCTTCCAATAATTTCATTAGGAATTTGGTCCATTAAGAAAGAGTTTCTAGCAACCCTTGCTCCACTATTTCCTATTGCGATAAAAAACATAAGCATTAAATACACGGGGAGATCCACAAGAACAATCAATGATATAGCAATGGTATAAGTAATAACACTGAAAATGATTGTCTTTTCATTTCCTATTTTTCTCGCGAGAATTGGTACAAACATCCCAGCAATAATTGCGCCAAAAGCATAAATCATACTTTCAATCCCATAGGCACTTGCTGAAGCCTTTAATACTTCCCTTAAATAAACCGGGAACAAATAGTTCGTGACCATCACACCGATAAAGGGCATTATAGAGAATATTAAAAACAGGAACATAGTTGGCCGAAACATCATATATCTTAATCCTTCACTAACTCTTGTTTTATCCTTTTCCCCTGTTTCATCTATTGCTTTCCTCATATAAGGAAGTTTCATATAAAAGTAGATAGCTGCAGCATATGAAAGGACATCCAGTAACAAAATATAGTGCAAATCCCATTTCAACAATAAAATGCTAGCTAAAGCTCCCGCAATCATACTCGAAAGCTGGCTCTGAACTTCCATCGTACCGTTTAAAGCTTTGTATTGATCCTTATTAAAAATTTCTTGATTTAAAGCAAACATAGTAGGAAAAAAGATAGTGTAATATAAACTTCCTATCATATAAATAATCGTGTAATGCCATACCTCATATGGTAAACCGATAAATCCTATTAATGTGAAAAGCATTAATAATAAAAAGCATACAAATTCACTAATTAATAGTATTTTCTTTCGATTCATCTTGTCGACTAGGTTTCCTATAAATGGCGTAATTAGAAAGTTAATACTTGTCATGCATATTGATATGTAACCAAACACTGTATTGCCATTATTACTAGACACCAACATCCAAGGTATAGCGATCATCGTAATACCTGAGCCAATTGAAGAGGCGATATTAGCAAAAATAATCAACCGAAAACGAGAATCATTATATAAATTTCCCATATTAAAGTACCCCTTTTATCCAGTGAGTTAAATCCAAAACTCCCCAGCTATTTAGTACTTTCACTATAATGGAAATCTCCAATTTCAAATTCAATCATAAGTTCGAATTTCAGCTCATCCAATTGACTGAAAATTATTGTAGTGATTTAAAATAATTACGCCATCGAATTCTTTAAGATATTGACACTTTCATCATAAAAATCCTTATGTTTCACTATCCCTCTCCTACTACACCAAGCAATTGATCCAATAGCATCTAATAAGGAATAGAACGGAAGTATTTTGTCTAAATTAATGATTGGACGGATACTCTCATACCCTTGCATATAAGCATCACGAGTTCCAGGGTGGTTGCTCCAAATATCTCTATTTATTTTAGTGAAATCTATTTCTGTAGAACCCGCTCTTGCACTTTCGAAGTCAATGATTCCGGCTACTCCTGTGTCGTTGATTAATATATTGCCTGGACGAAAATCTAGATGTACTAAGCAAGGACCATCTGGTTGGGGTAAAGCTTTGAATAGCTCGTTAAATTTATTTTCACTTTTTTCAATGAGCTCAATAGGTAAGAGTTCCCCACATTGAACTAAGTACTGATTAAATAGATTTTTTATATACAATCTCCAGTCATTTTTCTCAAGATATTGAAAGCCATTTTGTTCTTCATACCCATAACTTTGGAAACTCACTTCATGAAATTTTGCATGAGTTAGGCCGATTTGATAAGCAAGCCTAGCGTCAACTTTGCTTGTACATGGAATACCCTTTATCTCTGAAAGTAGCAAAGCTCCACTATCCGCTTCATCACCTACCCAATAATCTAAAACACGAGGAACAGGTAAATCTGATTCTAGCTTTTTTAGAATCGTATATTCACGGAACAGTTTATCTTTTGTAAAAGGAATTTTAATATACACATTCTCATTGTTTGTCAGACCGAGCTTATACACCTCTGAACTAAAAGACTCCGGTACATTTTCTATGGATTTGACACTTAATTTAAAATGCTCCATTACAGTTTGTAATTGTGTGCTCTGCATAAAATCCTCCTTTTGTATTAAGTACAGTTATGAAATATATAAATTTAAACAATATTTAGATTCATATACATTATATCTCAGTTGGTTTAAGTATTGGAATGGATCATTTTTGAGTGGAAATATTGGCGCTGCTCGTGGGTTTTTTTAGCGTTACTCGCTGATTCTTTGGCGCTGCTCACGGGCTCTTTGGCTCTACTCACGGGTTCTTTGGCGCTACTCATACTCTCTTTAGCGCTGCTCATGGGCTCTTTGGCTCTACTCGAGATTTCTTTAGCGCTACTCGTGGGCTCTTTGGCTCTACTCAGGATTTCTTTAGCGCTACTCATGGGCTTTGGCGCTACTCATACTCTCTTTAGCTCTACTCGTGGGCTCTTTGGCTCTACTCGGGATTTCTTTAGCGCTACTCACGAGCTTTGGCGCTACTCGCCGGTTCTTTAGCGCTGCTCGTGGGCTCTTTGGCTCTACTCGGGATTTCTTTAGCGCTGCTCACGGGCTCTTTGGCTCTACTCGGGATTTCTTTAGCGCTGCTCACGGGCTTTAGCGCTACTCGCCGGTTCTTTAGCTCTACTCGTGGGCTCTTTGGCTCTACTCGGGATTTCTTTAGCGCTACTCACGGGCTCTTTGGCTCTACTCGGGATTTCTTTAGCGCTACTCACGAGCTTTGGCGCTACTCGTACTCTCTTTAGCTCTACTCACGCTCTTTTTGGCTCTACTCGAGAACCATCCACAATGTTATCTTTTCAACTTTGACTTTCTTATTTAATATATGATAGTTTGTTCTTTTCGGTCGATTTGTATTAATATGGAATTTTTTTATATCTCTAATCTATCTGTTTTACTATTTATTAAACAGACATCATTAATAGAACGCCCCAATTTGAAAGGTATTCTTGAATGTCTGTAGAATCTTAATTATAAGATTTATTAATACTCATATTTCAATGTAATGACAAGCATAATTCATTAAAGGTTGATGAGGAGGGATTAAGTGAAGCCAGGAAAGTTTATGCTATTTATTTTTTCATTGTTCTTATCAGGATGTGGATTAAATAAAGATCCAAAAGATATTATGCCTGAAGAAATGCCAAGTGATTTTGGTTTTTCAGTTAAATTCGGTGTTGGTAAAAAGAATGAAATTAATACTTTTGAAGGTAAGGTTACTAAGGATTTAGTAGCTGATGGAACAACAACAATAAATCTGCCTCTTACAGTAGAAGAAAAGGCCAAGGTTTATGAGAAAATGAAAGACATCAATATAATAAACATGAAAGAATTAGTCCCTAAAACTGCGTGTATGACAGAGCCTTATAGTGAAGATGAATGGAAAATCACTATTAATGGTGAAACAATTACACCATATATTTCTGGAGCATATTGTGACAAAGCCACTGATGAAAATAAACTGATTGATTTACGAAATTACATACGAAATATAGTTCAAAGCAAAGTTGAATATAAAAAACTCCCAGAAGCTACTGGTGGTTATGAATAGTTAGTTGTCTTATAAACACACGAAAACGCTTGGAAGACTATCCAAGCGTTTTGATGTATTAAATATGTTAATTAATTAATTAATATTGAGTCTAGTTCTTCTATATTACTTACAATATAAGTTGGTTCTTCTAATGCCAATTCCTCTTTACTACCGTAGCCATAAAGGACACCGATATTAGCTATGCCTTCCTTCTTCGCCCCTATTAGATCATGTTTACGGTCACCAATCATAATGACTTCACTTTTATCTGGAGAAGATAGTTGTAAAAGTACTTCATGAATTACAGCAGCCTTTGCAATTCTTGTACCATCTAAATTACTTCCTACTATTACTTCAAAATATTGATCGAGTTTAAAATGCTGCAAAATTTTCTCAGCAAAGATAGTTGGCTTAGATGTGGCAACAGCTAGTGTTTTCCCTTTATTCTTTAAAGTTTCAAGTAGTGTTTCGATTCCAGAATAGACTTCATTTTCATATAAGCCGTGTTGTTGAAATCTTTCACGATAATATTCGATTGCTTGATTTACTTGTTGGTCATTTAAATCGTAATAAGCCTGAAAATATTCTTGTAAAGGGGGTCCAATGAATAAATCTAATTTTGAGTAATCCACTACTTCAATATTCATCTTTTCTAAAGCATATGCGACACTTTTAGTAATTCCGACTTTTGGATCCGTTAATGTTCCATCTAAATCAAATAATATATATTGGTAATTCATTCATTCCTCACCTCTGAATATTAGTATTAGCTACATCTCTTCTGGTGCCTGGATTCCTAATAAACGCAATCCTTCTTTAATCACGATAGCAACACAAGCGCATAATGTTAGTTTCACCTGCATTGTAGCTTTGTCTTCTAGTATTCTTGTGTGGGCATAATACTTATTAAATGCTCTTGAAAGTTCGATTAAATACTTGGCAATTTGCGAAGGGTCCGCAAGTTCAAGCGCTTTTGCCACCACTTCTGGGAAACCTTTTAGTGAGATGACAACTGGCCAAGCCTCATCAGATAACCCCTCAAATTGGCTGACTTCATTACTATATTGACCTTTTCGTAAAAGTGAGCAAATCCGTGCATATGTATATTGCACATAAGGACCTGTCTCCCCTTCAAAATTCAACATTTCTTCTAGCGAAAACTCAATATCATTCATACGATGATTTTTTAAATCGTGGAAGATTACTGCTCCTGTTCCTACCACTTTCGCTATCTCTTCTTTTTGCTTCAGGTGTGGATTTTTTTCATCAATATTCTTGCCTGCTAATTGAATAGCCTCATTTAATACTTCTTCAAGTAAAACCACTTTCCCCTTACGAGTAGACATTTTCTTCCCGTCTTTTAACATCATGCCAAATGGGATGTGTTGTAACTCTTTTGCCCAACCATATCCCATTTTCGCTAGTACGTTAAATAACTGTTTAAAATGTAGAGATTGTTCATTTCCTACGACGTAAAATGATTTTGTTGAACTATAGGTTTCATTTCTATATAGGGCTGCGGCTAAATCTCGCGTCGCATATAACGTTGTGCCATCCGTTTTCTTAATCAAACATGGCGGCATATTTTCTAAATTTACAACCATCGCCCCGGCCGATTCTTCAAGTAGTCCCTGTTTAGTTAATAATTCAACAACTCTTTCCATTTTATCATTATAAAATGCTTCGCCCGCAAACGAATCGAAACGTATGCCAAGTAATGTATAGACCTGTTCAAATTCCTTTAGCGATGCTTCTCTAAACCATTGCCATAATTGCAGTGCTTCTTCATCACCTTGCTCTAACTTTTTAAATGCTGCACGTGCTTGATCATTTAATGAGTCATCTTGATCTGCTACTTCGTGAAATTTGACATATATCTTCAACAATTCACGAACTGGAGACTGCTCAATCAGCTCTTTATTTCCCCATAAATGATAAGCGACAATCAGTTTGCCAAATTGAGTACCCCAATCTCCTAAATGATTGATGCGTACTACTTCATAGCCATTTTTCTCTGCAATATTAGCTACTGCATTACCGATAACTGTTGACCGTAAATGCCCCATCGAAAAAGGCTTTGCAATATTAGGGGATGAAAAATCTATCGTAATCGTTTGACCTTCTCCAAGTTTTTGTTGTCCGTATGCAGATTGAGAGGAAACTATGCTAGATAATACCCCTTTCGAGATTTCCGATTGCTTTAGAAAAATATTCACATATCCAACAACAGCTTCAACCTTTTCAATAATGTCATTGTTCACTTTTCCACTTATTTCTTTAGCTATTATGGTTGGTGATTTGCGGAAAATTTTCGCTAATGCAAAGCAAGGAAAAGCATAATCCCCTAAATGTGCATACTTTGGCTTTTCAATTGTTTGTTCAATATCACTCTTTGCTAATTGACCATCTACTGCTTCAAATAATGTATTGATTATCAATTGTTTGTCTTCCATTCTATTTCCCCCTCAAATAATAAAATCATTGTTCATTCCAAACAAATTCCAATTGTTTACCTGCAGTAATGGTACAGAAAGCAATAAAAAAAGCCCCCGTCTCAAAACAAGAGACGAGAGCATAGATCCCGTGGTACCACTCTAGTTGCCACAATATGTGACCACTTTCCATTGTTAACGAGGTGATTCCCCGATCTTTTCTACTGCTAGTTCAAAAAGTTTCTCCAAAGTGCGCTTCATTCATGCTCCATGTATTAGGCTCCCACCATCCCTAACTCGCTTGACATTTCCCCATAAACTACTCTCTTTTTCACAGAATTTTTTTATTAAATTGTTAATATGGTATATTTAATTTGCAAATAAGTCAATGTTTGAGAAAAAATATAACATTTAATTTATTTTTACATGGAATTTTCGAGGGAATTTATGGTATAAATCAAAATTTTAATAAAAAATTCAACTGATTGTCATAGAATTTACAATTAGTACTTAGTCATAGTACTTTATTATAAAACTATAAAAAAAACACACTCGTTTCCCACAATTTTTTCCGCTTTAATAATCATTCATTCTAAATAACTGTTTCAAACAATTTCCATTCATGATTAGCATTAGGCAGTTCAATTACGTCTATTTGCTAAAACTTTTTGTATAACACCTTCCTGCTTATATAATCTATAAAACTATTATTTATTACGTTCTTTCTTATATAAATAACAAGTATTTGGACTTCAATAATTCAAGTTGATCTGAACTTCAACTTAAAGCAGAATAAACCTCACCTTCTCTCAACTTCGAAAATAACTTTCTTACATTTTCCACATACTCATCAATTTAGTTAACCAATATATAATCTAGTCATAATATCAACCATTAATATATTAACAATAAATTCTGTGGAATAAATGATGGTCTCATACAAACTCCTAAAAAATACAAGTCTATTTTTCCTTAAAACTAAGAAATTCATATTATTGACACAAATATTTTAATCGTATACTATTGAGACGTAAAGTAAATTGGGGTCAAAAAGTTACCATGTTTAAAACGGTGCAGGAGGTAGAACTAGGTATTTACGTTCATGAGTAATAGAGTTTCAAATCACAGTAAAAATTAATTGGTCAAGAAGTACTCAAAACTACATAATCATTTTGGGTCCTTATAAATTTTTTTACGAAGACAATTAGGTCATGAAAATAATTAAAGGGTATTTTATTTTAACGCTTTCTATAAATCTCATTAAAGAGATTTTGGGGAATAGAGAGTAAAATTAGACAAGCTCAGGTATTTTGCCAAATAAGCAGTCTGATATGGGAAGTATATAGGTTAAAAAACAAGAAAAAGAGGTACAATACGTGAGCACAAATAAGAAAAAAATCCACTACGCATGGTGGTTATTATTAGGTTTATCTATTATGGTCGGTTTGGCTAAAGGCGGAATCATGACTGCAGGTGGATTGTTTTTAACTCCAGTAACTGAAGATTTAGGTATTGGAATGGGAAGTCTAACACTTTACTTTAGTATTTCTTCTATAGTAACAATGATTTTCTTACCATTAGCTGGTAAGATCATTGCTAAGTATGATATTAGAACAATTTTAGTAACAGCAATTATTTTACAAGCGGGTTCTTTTGCAATGTTTGGTTTAATGAATTCTGTTTGGGGTTGGTACTTATTCTGTATCCCAATGTCAATCGGTTCAATTTTTGTCACTCAAATCGCAGGGCCAGTATTAATCAACAACTGGTTTAAAAAACATAACGGTTTAGCAATTGGTATCATGGTTGCATCTGGTGGTATTTTCGGAGCTATCCTACAACCTATGGCTGGTAACTTAATAGCAAGTGAAGGTTGGAGAACGACTTACTTCATCTTAGGTGGAATTGTTATAGCCATCGTTGTGCCTATCGTATTATTAACAATTAGAATGTCTCCTAAACAAAAAGGTTTACAACCATTAGGTTTAGAAGTTGAAATTAATAAAAACGAAGGTCCTTCTTCAGTTAAAGTTAAAGTTGAATCTAATACAAACACCGGTATTTCAGCAGCAATCGCTAAAAAATCAAGTGCATTCTATGCATTATTATTATTCTTCTTCTTTATTACTGCTATTAGTAGTTTTGGTCAACACGTTGCTCCTTTTGCAATGGGCTTAGGCTATGACGTTAAATTTGCTGGTGGTGCAATGGGCTTCTGGCAAATGGGTGTACTGATTGGTGCATTAGCATTCGGTATTTTAAGTGATAAAATTGGTGCAAAAAATACAGCTATCTTCGCGATGTTATTAGGTTTAGTCCCAATCGCAATTCTATTAACTGTTCCTGATAATTCTACGATGTTCTCTTTAGCAATTGGTATTTATGGATTTGTTGTTGCATCACTTGGAACATTAGGACCGCTATTAACTACAGCTATCTTTGGTAACAAAGAATACGGTCAAATTTACGCTTCTGCAGTTATCGGTTTAGCAGTTGCAGGTATCGTTGCATTACCTGGTTACGGATATGTGTTCCAATTAACTGGTAGCTACACTATAGTACTTTACGCAATTGCCTTCATGTTAGTTATTAATGTATTATTAATTATTATGGCATTTATCGGTAAAAAGAAACTAGTACAAGCAGGTCATTGGAAATAATCACTTTTATCTCCCTTAACACATAAGTGAATTCTTCCCTTTAAATTATTTTTTCTTGATGGATTGTTTACTACACCTTTTCATCAACCTTACTAACGAATTTGAAATCAATAACTTACTTTCTATTCACTCCGTTTCAAACTCTTCTGAAACAAATAGAGAGAATAAATAGACCTTATTGAGCACTTCTAAGTTGCAACATTGGTTATATAAAACCAAGACAACTTGGAAGTGTTTTTTTATGTAACAATTAAGTTTAACTTTTCATATAGATTTACAGAAAGGTTTTCAAATCATCTGCTCATACTCTTCTCTCAAAATAGAATACATTTTTAAATCTTGATGGGTACCTTTCACAAATAGCCCTTTTCGAATTAACCCTTCATAAGACATGCCGACTTTCTCCATAACCCGAGCAGAACCTACATTCTCAGTTAAACATTTCGCTTGGATTCGAACTAAATCCATTTCTTCAAAACCAAAAGCAATTACTGCTTTGGCTGCTTCAGTAACAATGCCTTTTCCCCAATACACTTGTGAAATTGCATAACCGATTTCAGCTATTTGTTGTTGTGGCTGCCAAGATACGAAATCTATTGTCCCAATTAATGTACCTGTCTCTTTATCTTCAATCCCCCAAAGAGCATATTGATCTAACTCGTATTTGTTTAATATAAATCGCACAAACTCTTCTGTATCCTCTAAACTTTTATGCTTAACCCAAGTACAGTATCGTGCAACTTCCTCATTCGAACAATATGTATGCATATCATAAAGGTCATCAAGTGAGATTTTCCTTAAAATTAATCGATCTGTTTCTAAAATAGGTAGCTTGCTGTAGATATCCTCTATTTTCATCCTATCACCTCATTTCAAGTTTTCATACCAACGTAACGCTTTTTGTTCTATTTCACTAGCAAAAGTCGATTTCCCTTGTATATATGCCTCCATATTAAATGGATATTGTGATGCATTTGCTTGCTTTATTCGACCATATTTTGTCGCTTCATCAGGATGGCTTCTTAAATAATCGCGGAAAGCTAGATGTCTAGTAATACCCGTATGTCCTAATTCATAAAAGTGGAGATGGTGTGTGCGATTGTCACCACCTTTTGTAAAATAACGTCATCCTGGGAGTCCATTCTCCCTTTTAGCTACATAACCTATTTCTTCTAATTTCTCTTTAAATTGATCAACCAGGTCAATGTGATAAACTACTGGCATTATATCAATTACAGGCTTCGCAAGAAGATTTTCAACTGATGTACTACCAATATGAAAGATATCATAAATCTCATCATTGAAAATATCCCTAATTATCTTTTGTTCTTTGTAGAATAATGCAACCCATTCTTGATCGTATTCTACCACTTCAACCTTTCTCATTTTTCACCTCTATTTCGACATCCCTTTAAATTCAATATATTCAGTCTATTATAATCGTAGCATACTTCTTTAAACTATCTATCTAATTGCGTTAACTTATAAACACTAGTATAAATGAACAGTATCAAAATCCCCAACACAATAAACATAAGTGTAATTCCATTCTCAGGAATAAACTGCATACCCCAAATAAATAAACTCGCTATCATACCTCCAATTACACTCATCAAGCCTAATATAGATAAATGCTTTCCCCTTGTCTCCTCTGGAATCGATTTAGCTACAATGGATTGGTGAGTATGCATATACAGTAGTGTAACAAATGACAGTACCGTTAATTATTTACAGACTTCAATAATATGTAACTACCTAATGATACTTTAAAGGAATCACCACAAATAAAAATTGATTCTAAAGAATCGTTAGATCGCATAATTCTAGTATTATAACGATTTTACATTAATTAAATATCAGAAAATTATAATTATTAATACTTTTTTACAAAGGGATTCTTTATCTCAATTATTATATTATTCTGTCATTTAAGCTTATTGCTATTCCATCTTATGTTTTTTTGTATATAATGGAGAGACACCCACTTTTAGGTGTAAATAAAAAGATAAAGGAAGTGAAGGTTTATGATTACTTTACGCATTCATAAGGAAAATTCAGAATACGTGGTGAAACGGATAAGTAACCACAATGCCGATCAATATTCTGTGCACTCTGTTGAGTCACTCTATGAAAGTTTGTTTCATTTAGGTCGCAAAATGCATATTAGTAACATCCATTTCAACATTCCACATGATTTAAAATCCAAATTAATTTCTTTTCTATCCGTCGAATTTCCTGCCGAGCTTTACGATTATCATATTAAGATTATTGACTAAACCGTTACCTCATTGATTTTATCTTCTAGAAGCGACAGTCAGTAACCATCTAGGTGCGATTTTATATCGTTCCTGATGGTTCAATTATACATATTGTATCATCTTACCAAAATTCCGACATACGCCTTCTAGCGCCATGTTGGTATTCTTTCTTATTAGCATTAACTATCATTAGTCTTTAAATTGGAGCCCCATTTCATGAAGCGATTCTTTTAATACTCTTATAGATTTAGGGCCCATACCATGAAGCGCCTTTAAGGTCTTTTCATCAATTGTTGTTAATTGCTCTAATGTCGTGATTCCTAAGCTATTAAGTGCTCTTACCGCTGGCTTTGATACACCTTTGGGCCAGGTTTGCATGACTTCACCCCATCCGTTTATTTTAAGTCGCAGAAAATATAATTTACCACTCATATACTTCGACATCATTTGTCTTCACTTTACGATGTCTATTTTTACACAGATGGTTATTACACCAAAATAATTACAATAAAGATTAAAGAGAAAATAACTGAACTGCTTAGAATAAATATCAATTGTAATCTTGAAAATATTCTCAAAGTACTTCGGTTTTTAATTTTTCCAATTGTCTTTGCAACTTTTATATTCATTGGAATAAAGAATATCGTGAATAGCACACTAATTAGTAATAATACAAGTATAATTGAAATAAAGGGTGGTATATTTATTTCCCAAAGAAAAATTCCTACAACAAATACTGGAACCCCCATCCACAACCCAAATGTAAAGAATAATAACACAATTGCAATTACCAGTAACATAAAATCTTTCTTTAGAAAGTCACGATATGCTTTGCTGTATATGCTCATATCTAATCCCCCTACTCCTAAAAATCCCTTACTTTTATCGGATTGTGCTTTAACAAATAACTGAAAACCATCCTGTTTCTTTTGGGAAATCATTTCGAGTAAGCCTTTGCCCAGAAAGCATTTGTCGATAAGAAGTGATCGTACCATCGTGTGACACTATATAAATTTTTTCTTTATGTAACTTTTTACATTCACCAATAAACTTTTCTGCAAGGTTTGTGAATTGATGTTCTGTTAAGGTATTAATACCATTCGACCAGAGTTCAATTGATGCCTTGCTATCTATTTCAAAAGTTGGGTAATCATGTTCAATAATTTCTAAATTAATTATCTTATCACAAGGCAATGTATTCATACTTGAGTGAATGGGAAAAATCCTTGGAGCTACTAATGGGCTTACAATCTTGCGACAATATTTATTTTCGTTCCAAATAAATACAGTTTCAAGCGTTCTTCTAAGTGGACTAATAATGATTACATCATCATCTGATAGCGGAAATTGATTTCTTAAAAACAATGCCTGTTCTACCCCTGTAGAAGTTAATGCTGGGTCTTCTATTTGCAGACTTTTAGGTACATCCAAAGTATGTACACCTTGGCCGTGACGAATAAATACCAACTCCATTTAACTCCTCCTATGCTATTATTTACACTTTTTATCAATCCATTGATTTTACAACTCCGAAAACTTTATTATCCAATTATACCAAAATAATAATAAGAATAGTATAAATCATCTATTCTCTACTTTATCTCATCTCTAGGTGTACCTTAGTGTTTTTAAAAGTACTATTTAATAATAGAAAAAAAGTAACATTGTTATGAGGCTTTTTTCTAGAATGGTTTTGGAGTATTTGCTTAGCCAATTAAGACTTATTCTTCTAATAAATATTCTCTTCAATTTCTAACAAAAAGCGATTTTAAAAAGTCTTATGACCCTTAACACAAAGCCATTTAGCATTATTCTGCTCATAAAACTTTATTGAATTGAACCCCGTTCTAATAAACAATTGTTCCAATTCTTCTTTCGTTTTAAAATTTTTCATATGATAATTTATTTTGTATAGTTCTGCAATAATTAGAAAGTGCCCATCTTTATTCAAAACTCTAAATGCCTCTTTCACTCCATTTTCTAAATCTGGCCAGAAGTAATGTGTTTGAAAAGCTGTTATTATATCAAATGTATTATTTGGAAATGGTATGTCAGTAACACTTCCTTGGAGGATATTTACTTTACCCTTTTCCACATCTTGTTTATTTGCTCTAATTGAATCTTTTACTGCTTGTTCGGAATAGTCTATACCGACAATTTTTCCAAACGTATTCCGCTTAGACAATAATTGTATTGTTTTCCCCCCTCCACATCCTATGTCCAATATTACTGCTGATTCTTTTACTTTTACCTTTTCTAACGCCCATTGGTTCATGCTGGTGTGTGCAGAATTCATAATTCTCAACATAATTGAGCCTATGATTCCTTTTGGATTCTTAGCTTGTTCTATCAATTGGTCTAGTAGGTTCAATTCCATCCTCCATTTTCTCTTCATTTAAGAAAGAATATTCACTACAAATCGCCCTTACTTGTAAATTCATTATTATTTATATTTGAGTAATTTTTATTTCTAATTTTCAACCCAAAAACATTTTAACATATTTTACCTGATAATAAAGAAACAGTGGATTCCTATTAGAAACCCACTGCTTTTATATTTCTTCATTTAAAGAGTACCCCTTAATATTCTACAAACAATGCATCGCAGCCTTGGCTTCTTCCCAAGGGACAGAATAGCCCTTCCCTTTGGCACAGAAAATTGAAGTGGACGTATACTCTGGATCTGCATTCTTATCATAACCAATTTCTTCAATCACTTGTTCAGTATTATGGCATTGATCATAGCCAGCAAAGTTAAGTGTAAGTGCACCTTTACCGTTTGTGAAAGCAGCAAAGCTTGTGCTGTAGTTCATAAAAGTGGCAACCGGAACGCGTCCTTTTATGACAACCTTGTCCCCTATGTTTTCAGGTGGATTAAAACGTCCGTGAGCTTGTTGAACATCAGACATTACACGTCCTATATGATCCATATCTACTTTAATCTTAAAATCATAATACGGTTCAAGTAGAATATTCTCAGCTTGTTCCAGACCTTGTCGTAATGCCCTATGGGTGGCTTCTCTGAAATCACCACCAGATGTATGCTCGTTACTTCCACGCCCTGTTAGTAGGGTTATTAACACGTCTGTAACTGCAGAACCTGTTAGTAAGCCGTGATGGTTTCTTTCAACTACATGTTGATGGATTAAATTTTGATTGCCGACAGATAAATGATCTGCATGACATTTATTCTCAAATGTAACACCTGAACCTCGTTCAGTTGGTTCGATTTGTAGATGCACCTCTGCATAATGTCGTAGCGGCTCGAAATGTCCATACCCAGTTACAGTTGCCCTAATCGTTTCTTTATACAAAATCTTCGGTTCACCAAATGACACTTTATATGAAAAACGCTCTCTAACAATCTGTTCTAGCACTTCAAGTTGAATAACCCCCATTACATGAACATGAATTTCTTGAAAATGCTCGTCCCAAAAGACATGGAGAGATGGATCTTCTGCATCCAAAATCTTAAAACAACGAAACATTTCCTTCACATGAATATTAGTGTCGAAAATGACTTTCGATTTTAATGTAGGAATGAGCTCAAAAACTGCTTTCTCTCTGAGCACGCCAAGACCTTCTCCTATTTCTACACCACTTAAGCCAGTGACCGCGAAAAGTTCACCAGCTCGAACTTCATTGACTGTTGTAAATTTATTGCCATTGTACAAACGGATTTGCGTGATCTTTTCTGAATTTTCTCCGTATTTCACTTCATCCCTTACTTGCAAAGAACCACTAAAACATTTCATAAACGTCACGCGCTGATCATTATCATCATGACGTATTTTATAAACCCGTGCAGCAAAATCACTGTCTTTCCTATAAGAAGTCACCGTAAGTTGGTCTAATTTTAAGAAGAATTCCAACACACCGATATCCTTTAATGCCGAACCACTTGCTGAAGGGAAGATTTCTCCAGATGCAATCAGTTTTTTGAATGCTTCAAGCCATTTCACTATATCATAACCTGACTCCATATACTGTTCCAGAAGCTCTTCATCCCGCTCTGCAATAAATTCAATGAGCTCCTCTTGCATTTGTCCATCTTGGAAAGCAGTTGTTATATCACAAACATTTTTTGTAAGATTCGATCGAATCTCATTTAATACTGCTTCCGTATTGACACCCTCTCTATCTGTTTTATTTAAAAAGAAAAAGGTAGGGATATTGTGTTTACGTAATAATTGCCATACCGTTTCCGAATGGCCTTCTACACCATCAATTGCACTAATTATTAAAATGGCATAATCCATCACTTGAATAGCGCGCTCCATTTCAGGTGAAAAATCGACATGTCCAGGTGTGTCAATAATTGTATAAGTGTGGTCGTTGTATGTAATAATGCCTTGCTCAGCAAAAACAGTAATACCACGCTCTCGCTCGATGGCATGATTGTCTAAAAAGGCATCCTTGTGATCAACCCGCCCCCTCTGGCGGATACTATTCGTATGAAAAAGTAGCTGCTCGGAAAATGTCGTTTTACCAGCATCTACATGGGCAAGTATCCCTATTGTTTTATACATATATGCTCCTCATTTCGTGTAGTACAGATGACTATATTATAGCATCGAATAGGTAGCTTGAAGCAGATAAGATACGCTGAAAAATATCGTTGTTTAATAAATCGAAACTTTGCTTGAAGAGCTCAACATGCAATAGCTCATTTTTATTTTGCTATGTTAATTAATGTGAACACGGCACTAAAAGTTTTTCTATGCCTTTCACATTGCATACTATAGAACCTTTAATGCAACTTCATAAGAAACTCGACCTTCTTTCCAAGTAGTCAAGATTTCATTTATCGTTTCCCTTTTTTCTTTTACAACGTCAAAATCTTTAAATGTGGCAATCAATTTATTTTCGTTGTCCCAAACTCGTATTTCGTATTCAATTGGTTCTTTTTCAAAATTTTATTTTATAGGCTTATTTAGATCCACACCAATAGTATTTTCATGCAACCTTATTCCACTATTTAAAGAATTCATTCTCAAAATTATACTTAATACCCAATTAATATAACAATATTTACCTATATAACGGTTTTTCTTAGGGATTCAATTGTTGCTAGTGTATTATATATAAGGAAATAGATTGAACCATTTTATTTAATTCTGAAAGGTGTAGATTTTTTAATGACATATTTAATGGAGCAACAAAATATGAAAGAACTTCGAGTAGAGTTAACTCGTTTTATGATGGCTTATAAATTTGCATTAGATGAAATCGGGACGAAGGTTCGTATTTTAAGGGAAGAATTCAAGTTAATTCATGAATATAATCCAATAGAACATGTAACTACACGTATAAAATCACCAGAAAGTATTTTGATAAAAATGCGTAAAAAGAATATCCCTACAACATTGGATGGTATCCGTGAAAACATGAAAGATATTGCGGGTATTCGAATTACATGCTGTTTTGTTTCTGATATTTATATCATTAGTGAAATGATTCAGGCTCAATCAGACATCGAAGTCATCGAAGTAAAGGATTATATCCAACAGCCAAAGCCAAATGGCTATCAAAGTCTTCACGTCATTTTGAAAATACCTGTCTTTATGTCGGATCGTGAAGAGCATGTATACGTAGAAATGCAAATCCGCACGATTGCTATGGATTTCTGGGCAAGTTTGGAACACAAAATCTATTATAAGTACAATAAACAAGTTCCAGAACGACTAACAAATGAATTAAGAGAAGCCGCTTTTACTGCAGCTGAACTAGATCGTAAAATGGAACGACTAAATAAAGAAATCAACATCCTAAAAGAAATCGAGGATGATGAAAAAGATAATCTATCTATAGAAGACACAGTCTCAACGAAAATGCTTATTCAGATGATGAAAAAGATTGCTATTGATAGACTGAGGTAAAAAAAATTAAACAAAAAAGGCGCTGCCCCCAAAAGTCGGTTTTCATTGACTTTTGGACAGCCCCATAAAAGATAAAACATTATTAAATCAATTGGTGTTTTTTTGTGTTACTGAAAAAGGTTTTGCTAATAGTATATATAGAAACCATAACAATTGGACTGCCTAACAATAAGTAAGCAAATCCTTCAAATCCTCTTACTACTGTATATCCATATGCAATGAGTACTACTCCTAAAGCCAACGATGCCAGCATGTAAATGTTAATTGTTGTTTTAGAATGCCCTTTTTTCTTCAACTTCGATGCTATAACCGTCAGAACTACACCAACGATAATGCCAGATAATAAAGGTAAAAACATCATATACATTCCCCCCTCTCATTAGAAAATTCCATAAATTAGTTTTTTTAAAAATATTTATCATCTGTTTCTTATTTTTAATAATAAGCTCCGAAATAATATATTATATGAATCTTTAGAATGCGCTCTCCGTACCAAGACAATCTTCTTTCATCAACATAAATACAGTTAAATATTATATGTGCTAGAGCTAGTTTATACTTCCACAATGGCCTATTCACAGACAAATGTCTTATCAAGATAATTTCTGCTATTACAGTAACGTATTTTACGAAATGAAAATTCAATTTACAAAATAATGGATTTCACAAATATTTAAACTCCATAATTAATAACTATTCGGATATATTGCTCATTGATCCAATACCCTTTATTGTTATATTTCCTTCTGGCGCAATGGTTAATTTTTATTGCTTGTTTCTAACTATACATTTAGAAAATTCATGTTGAGTCTGAACAATTCGTCAGTTGTATTAATCATACATATATATGGCTTAAACTAGCCTCATTAGTACTTGGACTAGTCACATCTTCTTCTCAATTAACATAAAATATCTCATGTTGTGAATAAATATTTAATTACAATTCGTCTCAATAACAAATAACAAACAAATTGATTAATCATATTTCCAAAGCAAATGGTTCGTAGTTCAAGATCGTAAGTGGAGCAAATAACTGCTTTATATAACCACATTTTATGTAAATATCGTTAATCGAATAAAGCCCTGCTTTTTCGGCTTTTGAATTTATGAACTATATCGAATAGAAAAGGAAAAATCTTCAGAGATTAATCTGAATACAACTTTTAATTCCTAAGCTTAAATATGTTCAATCCCTTTAAGGAGGATATAGATGGATAATAGACAAAATAATCAAAATTATGAATCACCTGAGGTTTTCGCTGCTAAACTTGCATTGATTGGAACTGCAATCTCTACATTAGGTGATGGAATACAGACTGTTGCTGCTGGAATCGCACTACAACAATTAGAGATTTCAAATAATCAAGGATCTTCAAATCAAGATAACCAATCAAAACAATTAGAGCAACTACAAAAACAAGTTGAGCAACTAACAAAACAAATATCTAATCTAGAACGAAAAAAATAGGAATGGTTCTACATTTCTATTGCCAAACATTATTAAACCCTTACTTAAAAAGCACACTATCAAAGCTCACACGATGTAAGTGAGCTTTTTATGTACGATTTCAATACTACTGTTTGCAATTGTCTCAATTAGTCTTTTTGTTCTGATAAATTCAAATCAATTAACAAGTGCGTTTCCAAAAAAACAAACCACATTAGAGGGTCTCATCTGAACCGTACCCCCAATTGTTAGACACAACTAACAATTGGAGGTGTAATTTTTTTGAGTAATACTATTTACTCCTGATTTCTGATTACTATTACTTCTACCCCCTTCGCTCTTATTACATCAATCTTTTCAGCTCCCATTTCTTCATCAGTAATGATTAGATCTAATTTCACAACTGGATCCATTCTAGAGAACATATCAATACCAAAATTATAATGCCCCATTAAACAGAAACGTTTTCTAGAAATGTCATACAGCGTCTTATGAAAGAAAGAACCCTTGGTGAAGCAGTACTTAACCCTGTTGCTTAAAGTGGAATGAATGCTTAATGGGATGATAATTCACCTTAGAATATTCTATTAAATATCGCATAATTTCATAAAAAAATCGTTCTAGTTGTAGATCCCCCGCAAACCTTACACTTAATTAAGTAGGCCTCTATAAGCTTGATAGCGTCATTTCGTAGGTACATCTAAAGTTGGATGTGTATTACTCAAATCGTTATAGTGCCACCATTCTGAATTGATTGTTTTGAAGCCAGATTGAGTCATGATTGTTGTTAAATAGTTCATATTTTTTTGCGCTGTTTTAGAATTCCCTTGATAGTAACGCCCTGCTTTAGTAGAAAAGGAGTCGAATTTGGTTGGCATTTTCAGTTCTTTACCTTTAGAATCCACTAATGTCACGTCCACACTGACTCCTTTACTATGATTGGAATCTAACGTAGGATTTGCAACATAGTTATGGTTTTGAATCTTGTTGTACATTTCCCATTGAACAGATAATGGTCTATAAACGTCCCAGATCTTAATCTTATAGCCTCTTTTATGTGCTAGTTGATTGGCTTTTTTTAGTTTTACTGCTGTCGATTTTGCCACCAATGCTTTACTGTCTTTTGGGTATAATGCATATCCCATGAAATTATTCTTCGTTGCATATTTTAAGTCAATGATAAAACCATCTTTTTCAGATAATTCTACAAGACCGGCTTCCTTATAGTTTGCGGGTGCTGATGTTAGGTATTTACCAGAGACCCATCCTGTTTTACCGTTAGCACTTACTTTGTACCAACCTTTCGAGTACTTACTCGCGGTCACAAATATCCCTTTTTCAACTGTCATGATTTTTTTGTATTTTGTGCCGATCCCTTTTCTCATATTCACAGCCGTTGTTGCTTTTAAAGTTTTATTTAGGGACTTTTTAGCTGGTGAGGCTTGAACAGATGCTGTTTGTGACACCCCAGCGATACCAAGTGTAAACAGTAAACCAAGCACCGAGCTAGCAATAAAGATTTTTTTGATATTCAATTTCAAGTTCAGCTCCTTATGTACCTTTCAGCTTTGAGTGATTCGCTATTAATCTATAACCTTTATTTAAGCAATACATTGATTGATGAATCATTTGTATTAGCTTTAATATACCAATTAATAGAAAGCATTTGCTCTAAAATAGGTTGATCTTCTTTCGAAAGATTTAAATCCATTATTCCTGAATCACAAAGCTGAAAGTCTTCCCCTTCTATTTTATGAAAACGGAATTTCAATAAGCTTTTCAGTCCATTGAATGTTAAAAATTTCACTGAATAACCTTGTGTTATTGCACTTTCAAGAGTATTTTTATCATCTTGATATAAAGCTACTAAATCATCTAAGTTAAGTGTTGGGTCATTTTTTATCCAGTTTTCCGTTTGTTGTTTTTCTAAGCCCTCAAGAATTTGTTCATTTGAAATGGTGTTATCTCGTAATTTTTCGATTGTAAAAGCATTCATCATATTTATTGCTACTACTGACATTGTCATACACCCTCTTCTAAAATATTTTAAATTGCGAAATCCGCATCAGACTAACAACGGGAATTATTTTTCAGAATATAAAAACAATAACATTTGGAGTACATTTCTTCAATATGACGCATGATAAAAATATTTTGAAGATGAATTAATTTAATTTTGCAGAATGGTCTTCAACTAAGATGGATTACTATACTTGCTCATTTACTTCTTCGCTTTCTGAAATACAATTTTATACAAATTTAAATTTCCAATCCTCGAATTATCAGTAATGATACCGAATTTCGCGAATATACATGTATTAATACTAAAAAGGAGATGGATCGATTGGGTGCTAAATGGATTAAGATTGCTGTCCTGTACTTCGCGTTAGGAATTGGTTATGGTCTTTTTATGCATTACACAATTCAGCTGAAGTGGGCTGCAACACATGCTCATATAAACCTTGTCGGATGGGTTTCTGCTGCTATCATTGGACTTATTTATTCTGTTTATAAGGATGCAGGCGAGACGACTTTGGCTAAGGTACAGTTTTGGTTATTTAATATTGGATTACCATTCTTATTATTGGGCATGATCTTTATTTATGTCGATGTCCCTCGCGGTATTATGGAGTTTTGTGTATCTGGTGGTGGCTCAGCAGTCGCTTTATCTGTTGTCCTCTTTATTGTAAACGTATACAAAAATGTAAAACCCCAAGCTTAACTTTTCCTCCAAACAGATTCCAATCTCTTTTAGGAGTCTGTTTTTTTGCTAAAATTATGTTTGGCTAACCTCCTCATCATACCAAACCGCATTTGCTAATTCTTGACTCTATCTATTGAATGACAGCGAAGGTCAATGTTAAGTAGGAAGTTATTTGTGATTCCCAATTCAATCTACTATTCACTAAACTAATCCAAAAATTTCATTTTTGTGGTAGTTTTAACATTTAGCGAGCTTGGAGAAAGTGAAAAAGTTGTTTATTGCGCTAACTAGGATGATTGTTGTGTTAACTCTATTGTTTGTTGCGCTATCTGTGATGATTGTTGCTTTAACTCCATCGTTTGTTGCGCTAACTGGGCCCTTTGTTATTTAGCAGAATATTCATGTCCTAACCTCGTCCCAAATTCCGCATCACAATCAAAAAACCTCCACAGAAAAACTCTGTGGAAGCCTATTTTTACATATTCAATTGTTTTTGTTTACATAGTGTTATTATCATACCACCTACGCCAATTATGCCAAATATTAGAGAGATGATGCTATAACTTAAAGCTTCTATTCCTCCTATATCAATGAAACTAACAAATGTGTAGATGACGCTTATTAATGAAATAAGATAAAATACGTTGAAGATTTTCGAGCTTTTCAAGTATTCAGAAAGTATGAGTATAAAAGCTAGCACGCTGCTGGCTAATATAAAGATCAACTAGACCACCTCTTTACTTTTTTCATTATCATTATATGCAATTTTATATTTGCTTTTTATAGCGCCAATTATGAGTTCTTTTCATTGAAAATACAGCCTAATCTAGGTGACTGTTGGAGAGCTTAAACTTTCATACTTTCAATATGCTCATTTCGTAAATGAACTTTTTGGATTTTACCCGATGCTGTTTTTGGTAATTCGTCTGTGAATGTCACACTTTTAATCGCTTTAAAATGAGCTAATTTTGAACGGGAGAAGTCGATGATTTCCTGTTCTGTTACTTCTGCATTTTCCCGTAGAACAACATATGCATGTGGTGTTTCTCCCCATTTCTCGTGAGGAATGGCGATAACTGCTGCTTCTAAAATAGCAGGATGATCATAAAGCACGCCTTCTACTTCAATAGAAGAAATATTCTCACCGCCACTTATAATAATGTCCTTTTTGCGGTCTGTAATTTCAATATAGCCCCTTTCATCAATGGTTCCCACATCACCCGTATGGAGCCATCCATTTTGAATTGCTTCTAATGTTGCTTTCTCATTTTTCCAATAGCCTTTCATTACACCATGACTGCGAACGACTATTTCTCCAGTTGCTGTACCATCATAAGGCACTTCTTCCCCGAACTCGTCCACTACTTTTACTTCGGCGCCAATCATCTGATATCCTGCTTTTACTTTTAAACGTGATTTTTCGTCATCTGATAAGTCACTGAACTGCGGCAGAATTCTAGAAATCAGACTTAGTGGTGAAGATTCCGTCATACCGTAAACCTGGATAAATTCCCAGCCAAGTTTTTGTTCCACTTTTTTGATAAAAGCATGTGGTGGTGCAGATCCTGCAAGGACAACCCGTACCTTTTGATCAACGACAGGCTTATGCTCATCATAATATTGTAATAGTGAATTAAGTACAGTTGGTGCCATATGGACAATTGTTACTTTTTGGGCTTCGATTTCACGGAAAATTGCCTCTGGTGTGGCCTTCTTCAAGCAAATATGAGTCGCGCCATTCGCTGTATAATAAAACGGTGCACCCCAGCCGTTTACATGGAACATTGGTAAAACATGCAAGTAAATGTCCTCATCTGTTACACGCAAATGATGCATCGAACTTAATGCATGTAAATAATTGTTGCGATGCGTCAGCATAACTCCTTTTGGATCCCCAGTTGTACCACTTGTATAAAGTAAACTGCAGACATCATTTTCATCCAATTCAGCACGTTTAACCGGTTCTGAAGAAAATGTTGCTAACCACTCATCATAACCAATTTCCTCCGTAGCTTCTTCTTTATAATGCACAATAATATGCTCGATTGTTTCTAACAGGTCTTTGATTGGCAAGATTAATTCATATAAATCTTGATCTACCAATAGTACCTTCGATTCACTATGATTTAAGATAAATAAATAGTCTTCTGGTTTTAATCGGATATTTAGAGGTACCATTATCGCACCTAATTGGTATATGCCATAAAAGCCTTCAAGCATTTCTACTGTGTTAGAAGCTAGATATGCTACTCTGTCTCCCTTTACAACACCAATTGATTGTAATCCTCTTGAAAGTTGATTTACACGCCCTTCCAACTGGCGGTATGTAAATACTCTCCCTTCGCATTGCACAGCTTCCTTATCACCGTATAGTGTTACTGCACGATCAAGGAACTGCGATAAAACTAGTGGTACATTCATTCCTAAACACCCCTTCTATTTTATGTAATTATTACCATTTTACATTTGTTAGATAATTCTGTCATCTTATGTTTATCAAAATAACATTTTATAAGTTAAACTCTCTACTAATTAGCTACTAAACAAATGGAATATAATAGTGATATGCTGTGCTAGTACAGGAAATGACAAAAATGTTTAGTGCTTTGAAACAACATTTGATACAGATTACATTATAAGTTTTTGTATACTCCTCCGCATGGATCATTTTCTCAACATCGAATGCTTGAATTATGTCAAAGGGAAATATGTAACGGAGTATATTTAAAAGTATGAAACAAATAATAAAATTCGTACGAATAGCAAAGCAAAAAAAAGGAGGAATTATAATGATAATAAAATGTCCAAATAACAAAGTCAAAGGAGCGCGTTTGTCATGTCGACCACCTGGGGAAAGGTCAACTCAACCAACTGAACCAACTGGAGTAAGTCCAATGCCATGGATGATGGTGCCTTGGTGTATACCAAATCCATCTCCATCCTCTCCTTGGGACATAATTGCTCGCTCACATCAAATTCCAGCTGCAGCTGCAGGTACAAATCCGATATGGTCTCCTACTATTACAAATCCGATATTTCCTCCTCCTATGCCATATCCGATATTTTGGCCTCCTCATATTCCAACATGTCCACCTGGGGACTTAGTAGTTGGAGGACGGTCTTTTGAAAGTAACGCAGAAGTTGTAGACATTACTCAAGAAATTGGTAAGAAATTATCTTTAATTCCAGATGATGTACAACAAAAAATTTATGATTTTTGTTTTGATGAGGTAGAAATTCTGAATATACCTGAAAATGAAGATGAACTAGATAATTTTATTAGCTCTACAATTAGTGAACTAAATCTGAAATTCTGTAATTCTGATCAGGGTAAAGAAGTTATTTCTGTAATCAATAATCCGGTTTCCAGAAAAGTTGCACAAGTTGTAGCAGGTGTTGCTATTGGTGTTATTATTGGTTATGGAGTGGGGGCAGCTGTTGAATATTACCATCACAGAATGTAGCTACTATAACACATTCCTAATTATGAGCTTAGCCTTGACCACTAAGCCCCTTATGTTGCCTTTTATCATATAGTTAAGAGTTTTAATTGTATTAAAAAAGAGTGACTAAATAAGGGGACTGGCCCAAAAATATAGACAAATAAAAAAAGCATCTTCGATTGAATTCGGGTTTAGATACCTAAACTTCAATTAGGAGGTGTTTTTTCTATGGGAACAAGTGTGAGTTATCCCTACGAAGTGAAAATGATGGCGATTGAGATGCACTTCTTTTTGTTCTAGGGGAAGTCTATCAAGCAACCAGTTGAATTGACGGGCGCTATATTCTATTTAGTAATTCCATTCCCTTTAAAAAGTTGATATGAATGATAAAAAATAAGCCAAGAGTAGATCAACTCCTGACTCATTGCATCTATTCTTAAGTTTTATTCGTTACAAAATAGTCATCTCTTCTTTTTTGGATAAGCTAAAATCATTTTTGTAAAAATATATAGAAACAGCAAGACCAATGTTAGATGAATCATCGAGTTTGTTTTATAAAAGAGATTAATCGTCGTGTATAGTAAGACTGGGTATGTACATGCATACATAGCCATTTTCCAAAGCAGTTGATATACGAGCTTCCTCTTTGCAATGGTTCTTATTAGTATTCCTGTCGTTGCAAGTACTGAAATACTCGTAATGCCTGTCAAGATGACTAATAGAGGGTATAAAGTGAAGACTAATAGAAAGGTTTTATCAATGTCGCCTTTTGCTATAAACTCACTTGCCATCTGTATGCCATTAGGAAGCGCAATTACAAAGTGCATAAGCAAAATATACAATAAGTAATCTTTCGTTTTGATACGATTTATTTGATAAACTGCCTTCTTTTTTGGTAATGATAAACTTACTTTAAATGTAGT
Source organism: Viridibacillus sp. NPDC093762 (assembly GCF_050279675.1). NCBI lineage: Bacteria > Bacillati > Bacillota > Bacilli > Caryophanales > Caryophanaceae > Viridibacillus > Viridibacillus sp. NPDC093762. The sequence goes on from NZ_JBNNUK010000019.1 coordinate 54,466, forward strand.
AACAATGCTCATTCGACTGATTTAACTCCCAATTTTAATTACTTTAAAATACTATGATCTAAAATGATTAATAGCCATTATTCTCGCTGGTTGATCTGCTTCTAGTAATTCATCTTCATGATAGATAGCTTCAATTGGGCATACTGTTTCACATGCACCGCAATCAATACATAGTCTAGGGTCTATCACATACTGCTTCCCTACAGGTTTTATACAATCTACAGGACATACATCTAAACAAGATGCTGCTTTTTCATCCTGACACGCCTCTGTTATAACAAAAGCCATTTTTCGTTCCCCCTCGTCTACATGAGCTGATCCTTCAATATTTGTGGACTTCGCGCCCAGTAATCTTCATTGAAGCGTTTCAAAAAGTGACAGAGTAATTGTTTCGACTTCGAATCTAGATGATTCATGATCACATTACCCTTCATCGCCTTATCCAGCATATTGACTTGCTCGGGAAGGGATTTATAACCCAATTTGATGCGCCTTTCTCCTTTCGAAACTAATACTTCACTAGCTGTACAACCTGCATAATATGCGCCACTACTCGATGTTTGCATAGCAATCCAGACAATCCAATAAGCAAAATAATCATCCCCCGCATGCTCACGATTTGGTGCAAAACGCACTTTTTTCTCAATCCGACTTCTCCCATGTAATGCTTCCATATCTATAAAAACGTCTTCACGCTCTACATCAATAATGACTGGTGTAATATTATTTAAATCGAGTGTCCCTACACCAAAACCACCATCACCATTCGTTGAATCACTACTTAAAATGTTAAACTGTACCTTTTTCTTAATTGGTTCCATATCCCTGCCCCTCTCTCAAAAATGATAAAATCATTAAGAGCTACGACTGCTTCTATTCATTACTTGATTGATACGTTTAATATAAAGATTCTAAAGTCAACTAGCAATACAATCTAGCAAAGTTCATTCAATAGTCTGAGTGTTGGTTTGGAAGTAAATTTGATTAAAATCAACTCTAAAAATCACGATTTATAGTAAATAAAAAGAAAGCATTAATTGATCAAAATGCTTTCTTTTCTGGTAATTTAATATACAGTTTGGAAAAAAGTTTGATTTTTTAGTAGCTCTTCTTCAATGAAATCCCCGTTAATTGAAATTAGAAAATTACGCTTTTATCTGTTTATTAAGAAATAACAACAGCTTTTTTTGCGCTTCTTTACTACGAATTATTTTTCTAACACGAATTGTACTTTGTAAATAACGTCTAACTTTTTTACTTACAAAAAACAAACGGTGATATCTTTCATCTTCGTATATATTCTTAAACCAATCATGTTGTTTTAAGAGTTCAATATTTTGGTCAATTTTTTTCGTATTTAAAGATCCACTATATCCAATACCGCCAAATAATCCAGCAATAAATTCTAACAAAAAACTGATCATACTTACTCTTATCCCCTTCTACTTTTGAGAATTCTGAGATAATTATTACTAACTTTTTTAAGTAACCTACCTCAAAACTGATATTATATATTTCGTAGTAAAATTGGTCAAAAAAAACACACCCTCTTAACTAGAGGATGTGTTTTACGTTCACTTAGTATATGTTATCGCAAAAAAGCATTAAAAATCTACAAACATAAAAATCAAGTCCAACACATTGATAAAAATGAGAACCTGTGGTAAATTTATATAGATATACTCTTAAAAATAATAAAGAGTAGTATATCCCTATTTTAAATTATACAACATATTTTTTCGTTTGTCAAATCCATTTTTTTAAGGAGTGGTTGCTATGGGTTCAGAATTTCTGCAGGAGCAAAAACGTGTGGATAGTGTAATAGAGACAATAACGGAGCGTATCAGCAAATTAGAGGAAGAAACTTCTCGACGTCAAAACGAACTGGTTAGTATACGAAAACACTTCTTTGATGAAGTAAAAGTGAATCTTGATACTTTTGACGATTATCTTGAAACCATCATCGGCTTGAGACAAGAGGCTCAAGCTCTAACTGTAAGTCAAAGCACCGATAGACATGTATCTAAGAGATTGTCTACGCTTCGACGTATGCAGGAGGTTCCCTACTTCGGCCGAATCGATTTCATTGAAGAAGGAGAATCTACTCAGGAACAAATCTATATTGGCATTTCCACACTTACAGATGCAAGTGGCGAGGAATTTCTTATCTATGACTGGAGGGCACCTATCTCAAGTATCTACTATGAGTACCAGACTGGACCGGCTAAGTATGCAACACTTGAGGGTGAAATCAAAGGCATTTTGGAGAAAAAGGGACAATATCTTATCCGTGACGGTGTTCTTCAATCCATGTTCGATACGAGTCTTACCATTGGAGACGAGATTTTACAACAGGTACTGGGCAAAGGCACAGATAAACATATGCACAATATAGTAGCTACGATCCAACAGGAGCAAAATCGAATCATCCGTCATGATCGTGGGAAACTGCTTATTGTACACGGTGCAGCTGGCAGTGGCAAGACATCGGCCGCCCTGCAGCGGATCGCTTTTTTACTCTACAAAAATCGAGATAGTATGAATGCTGATCAAATAATTCTATTTTCACCAAATTCGATGTTTAACAGTTATGTATCCAGTGTGCTTCCAGAACTTGGAGAAGAGAATATGCAGCAGGTCACATTTCAGGAATACTTAGACCATCGGCTGAGTACAGAGTTTCAAGTTGAAAATCCCTACGAGCAATTGGAATATGTTTTAACTACTACGAACACCCCTTCCTACAAGTCAAGGGTTGCGAGCATTCGATTCAAAGCATCACCTCTTTTTTTCAATGCTATTGAATTATATATGAAATCGTTAGAGTTCTCTGGAATGATATTCAAGGACTTGATCTTCAGAGGAGAACCGATTGTTACTGCGGGGCAAATAGCAGAAAGGTTTTATAGTAACGACACTTCACTCCGATTCCATAATAGACTTGAAAAGTTAAAGGATTGGCTAGTTAAGACAATCAACGAAACTCAAAAGGCAGAACTGACTAAGCCGTGGGTACAGGAAAAAATCGAGCTACTTAACGACGAGGATTATCACAACGCCCATACCTACTTAGCAAAAAAACGCGGCTTTACGGGAGAATCGATTGCCGATTATGAGGTTGAGCCTGAGGTACTTGCCCGATTGATTGTTCAACAAAAATTGAAGCCGTTACGTAAACGCGTCGGAACATTTGGTTTCATCGACATTAAAGGAATATATAAGCAACTTTTTGCTGAACCCCTGCAGATCAAACAGTGGATAGAGGGAGAAACACCCGCGGAGTGGGCGGAGATTTGTCAAGAAACGCTGGAAATGCTGGATGAAAGCAAACTATCTTATGAAGATGCTACTCCATTCTTATTTATGAAAGAGATGATTCAAGGCTTTCAGACGAACGGCTCGATAAAGCACATACTTATTGACGAGGCTCAGGATTATTCACCGTTTCAATTCGAGTTTCTTAAGCGTTTATTTCCTTCTGCAAAAATGACTGTGCTAGGTGACTTTAATCAGGCAATATTCGCCCACGCAAGCGAAATGGATGATTTTCGTACACTTATGAGCTTATACGGACAGGATGAAACGGAAGTAATTAACATGACACGCAGCTACCGATCCACAAAACCGATTATCGAATTTACACGCAGACTAGTACCTAACGGCGAACGGATTATCCCTTTCGAACGCGACGGTGAGCTACCCGTGCTGATACAATTGCTCAATCACACTGAACTGCACCACTGCATCGCATCCAAAGTTGCAACTTTGCGAAGTCAACGTCATAACAGTATTGCTATAATATGTAAATCATCTAAGGAAAGTAAAAGTGCATTCGAAGCCTTGTCTCACATCGATGATATTAAGCTCGTTAAAAGCGGCTCGATTGAATATGAACAAGGAGTTGTTGTCATACCGTCGTATTTGGCTAAAGGCATTGAATTCGACGCTGTCATTATTTATGATGCATCAGAGCAAGTTTATGGCGATGAGAGCCTTCGCAGAGCATTTTACACCGCCTGTACTAGAGCTATGCATCATTTGCAACTTTACAGTGTAGGTGAACCGACCCCATTATTGCGAAACGTCTTGCGGGAAAGTTACATCCAAGCTTGATTTAAACTAAATTTTAACGGTAAACACATGAGGCAATTACTTAATTAGGAATAATTTAATGAGCCGAAGGTATGTAAGTTTTTATTCACCGCTTACATATTTTTCGGCTTTTTTGCATTAATAAAATACAGCCATAAACTTAAGCAATGTCCTCAATGAGTGCATATCCATTCCAATTAAAACGTATCTTAATCTGACCAATGCAGTTGTTTTCAACTTAATAAAAAATACAACTTTCCCCTCTTCTACAACTAACCAACCTCATTAGTACAATCACTTCATCATAAAGAGAGTTAATCCTTCTTGGATGAACGCTCCCTTTAGTTGAACAAAAGTAAGCTGCCACTTTTTCGACTGATAATTACTCCACTCTTAGGTCTTTTTTGTTTTGCAAAAGATAAAATGATCATCATGATTCCACACATGCAGATGATCAGCACGGTATCCACGAAGCCACAACACTCCGTTTATTCGTCTAAGATAAAAGCCTTTCGGAAAATCATCGTCTTCAGTTAGTATCTCCGATGCTATTGTAATGGAGCCGGATGGAGCTTGATGTCGCTGCTGAAAAGGATTCCCCGAAAAACCTTCAGGCTGATCCAGATACCCCAGTCTAAGGTGAGCTCCTAGCTCAAGCGGACACAATTCCAAACCAAGTTCGCTCGCTCTTTTAAAAATTTGAGTCGTATTAGCCCCATTAGGAAAGCCAAGATCGCTAACGGTTAATTCAACGGTCTGCACGCTATACTTTGTATCAGAAGTCGTAAATTTATCATCAGCTAACAGCCTCTCACCATACTCATTCATCAAAATAGATTGTAGTTGCAATTTTTGAATAAGTTGCGATTTCGTAAGTCCGCCAATTTCTACTGTTCTGGATATAATCGGGCAATTAGGGTATACTTTCTCATTTTCGATACGCATTCGTATTCACTCCTAACAAATTGGATATACAAGCTCAAAAACCGATATATTAGAGTGTATTTAATATTCTACAATTCCCGATAAGTTCATTGTTCAACTAACCTGTACTTTTAATTGAGGAAGAAAAAAGAGCCGTCTAAACAGCTCAAAGATTTTCTACTAAAGCACCCCGTTACTCTAAGAAGGAAATTACGATTGATTATTATTAACAAATAAGTGATAATTATTTCCTTCTTTCAAATATCTCCCTTTTATTTCGCCAACACCTTCTACTACAAGCGAATCAATATTTTCGATGGGTTTATCCTTTAATATTAAATGTAATTTTTTTATGTCTTGTAGCCTACCTTTAAAATCAGTAATAACCTGTTGTTGTAACATGTAGTCTTCATTATTAATTCTAACCTTAATAAAGTTTTTATGTAAAAGCTTATCTTCTAGGAAAATAATATTCATTGGGTCAAATGATTTTGCGATTATTTCTCCCTCAATACTTAGAAGAATTCCTTTTTGTTCATTAAACTTTTTAAATTCTTTCTTCCTATTTTCTAATGTAAAAATTATCACTTCCTCAGTTTCTGAGCTTATTTCGATTTCTATGTGATCAATTTGATTACTTTTTATAAAGTTACCTGAGAGTCGCTTGAAATAATCATATAATGTTTCCTCTGTACTCAAAAAACCTTCTTCCCAACCTGGTGAAAGTTCATCTAGTAATAAACACATAAACAAACCTGAACTATAACAGCTTCTTCGTATATTAGAAGTAGACTCATATTTGTTTATTAAGGATTGTCCGTAATTTTGTAAAACTGAACCATAAGCTAATGAGCTTTTCTCTTCGTAAGCTTTTAATTCCACATACCACGCAGGTCCCTCAACGGTTTCTATTAAGTTTTCATATATTAGATACTCATTAATTTTTGTTGCTCTTTTTTCTTTTAGCTCTATGAACGTATTAAGAAATTCTTTCTTCTTAAGCGTATTTTTTTCTAACAACGCATTATATAGATTTATTCTTTCTAGATTTCTTAATTGCACATTTTCTTCTGATAAAGGATATGTGACTCCTAGTATTTCATCAGGAAATCGATTTTCCCCCTTAATATATTGATAACCGTGAAATAATTCGTGTACGAGAATAGAAAACAAGCCTTCATAGTCCTCATACAATTGGAGATCTACAATTGCTGTTGGATATTCTTCATAGAGGATTAGTGTACAACCATTAAACTGTTCATCTCGTTTTAAAATTTGATATGCATTTTGTTGATTACCTTTAAATTTAGGATGATTGTATAAATAAACATTGCAATTATCATATAAGGCATAAGCAACCATTTCAAAATCTGGCCAATAATTCTCCAATTTTGCTTCTACTAATTCTTCTATTATTCTATTTATATAGTTAGTCATAGGCATTATTCCCCTCCCTTTCATGCAGTTACCATTGTAACTTGATCTATACATGAAGTTATTCATCCTTCTTTGAAAGGTTACTTATTGAACTAAACTACCCATTAGTCATTAGTTGAAGAAGAAAAAAGAGCCGTCTAAACAGCTCAAAGATTTTCTACTAAAGCAACCCGTTAGCTTAATAACTATTTTTTATTTTTCAAATTCCTCGATTACAATGTTCGGGCAATTTATTTCAGATAGTAATTCTTCTAAATCTAATACTTCAAAAGGGAAGACTACACCTTTCACCTTTTTTTGTAGAGCAATTTTTGTTAGTGAAGCAGTAACCATTGCCGTTGTATGATAATCAGAAAAAGTAGATATAGATACTATTTTCACCTTTTCCTTATTACCAATTAAACCTTTCACTTCAACAGTAAGAAAAGCATTTTCATTTTTATTTGTATTATGTTTGACTATTTTAGATAAAAATTTATTACCAAACTTATGTATAATTTCAAAGAAACCAAGTCTTCTTAGTAAAGAAACCAGTTTATTAAAAATATTAACATTCCAAGAAGTCCAATAATTTATAGAATTAACTTTTAATTTGTTTTTTAATAAAATTTTCTCTGAATGGTGTATAAGTCTAACCTCTTTTTCTTTATGATGATTAAGAAAATACATTTTTCTTTTTTTAGTAAATCCAGATATAATTTTGTTTTCAAACTTTACTTGTTGAGAAATAATTTTAAGCATATCTAAAATTCCAGATATCCCTGCTTTAGCATTAGTATTTTGTAATAATCCTACATTTATCTCTGTTACTTCTTCGAAATTTGAAACAGCTTTTTGTACCATTAACCCTGATAATCCAGGGAAAAAACCTGACATTACAATAGAACCTACGTTATTCATTTCTGCACTCTGATTTAATTCATTTACTTTCTCTATAAAGTCATAAAATGGGGTAACATCTAGACATATTATCTTATTATCTATACAAATTTTTTGGACGTTTGGAACTTCCTGTTTTAAGACAACTACTACAATATCAATATTTTCAATTACTCTCTTTACATTTTCCACCTTATTTACATCTAAATATTTGAATTGAACATTATTGTTAAGAGAATTTGCTAGCTTCTTTCCTCTCTCAGCTTTATAATCTGTTACTATTAACTTTATTTGATTATCAAATATTCGTAATAATTCGATACAAACTAATTTACCAAGAACTCCAGATGCCCCAATAACCAATATTTTTTTCATAACACCAAAACCTACCTGTTATTTACATTTTTATTAATTTCAACACATAAGGGTAATTCTAAAACTTATTCAATAAACCTGTCCCGTTTGCTGAATAAGAAAAAAGAGCTGTCTGAACAGATCAAAGATTTTCTACTAAAACAAATGTTAGTAAAATTATTATTATTTTTTAGGAGTGATAAAAGAATTTTCGAGACAAAAAATAGGCGAAAGTTGCGGTTAGTAAAATTGCCAATAATTGAATAAAATATTCTTAAGTACAAAATCCCGTTACCTTAATCTTTGAGACGGCAATGGACAACCATAGAGACACTATCTTTATTAAATCTTGCCTTTTTCCATGACCCATAAAGCTCGACTAATTCAAAACCATTTGATTTAAGAAGTCTCTCTAATTCCAAAGGAAATGTATAACGTAACAATATAGAATCTTTATTTGTAATAATCAAAGTACCATTTTCAATCATTTCACTTGTAGTTGTACAATTCAAAATTTGTGTATTATGGTCATATACTTCAAGATGTTTTTCATGAACAATTTGTTTATTGTTAATTGTATTTCGTTCAACTGTTTCTTCAACAGTGGCTAGTTCCTTCAAAATTGGATTACGTGTGTCAAAGATAAAGGAACCTTTTGATTGTAAGTGTGCTTTAACCGAAGTAAACAGATCATCTTGACTTTCATTTGTTAAAAAGTGCTGAAAAGAATTCCCTGTCATAAAAATCAGTGGTGAATTAATAGGTAAATTTAATTTTGTGCAGTCTTGCTGCATAAACTGAATGTTTAAATCTTCTAATGCAGCTTTGTATTTAGCTTGATTTAACATTCCATTATGAATATCTATTCCATACATTGTATACCCTTTTTTCGCCATAGGAATCGTCAAACGGCCTGTTCCACAAGCCAATTCAATAATCGGTTGATTACTGTCTTGGGCACACTCTAGAATGAATGCTAAATCTTCCTGATAGTGATTATACAATTGATCATATTTTACAGGATCGGTGTATTTCTCTAAATTTCCTTCAAAAATATCTAAAGTCAAATAAATTCCCCCTTTTCAAGAAACTAATTATACGAACAACAAATTCTTCGACTACCTTTTCAATAAAGCACTAACCTTCCCTTTACGTACATTTCTTCACATTCCACATAATAATATTAACATAAATATCCAATAAAAATATCCCCTCAACTCTAGGAATTCTAAAGACATGAGATGATTTTACTCAAACTTAATAAATGATCAAACTTTTTTCAAATTATTCATTCTCTTTCACAGAGATACACTACGACACTTTATTAGACACATCTCATCCTTATACAAATATAATTTCCACTAGCAAATTATTTTTTCGCAAAGTAATTTATGTTCAAATTATGTCTCAATTCCCGAAATTTCGACTCTATATGACAATTATCACTATCAACTTATTCCTAACCTGTTGTACATTAACGTTAATAGATGGTTTGTTCCACCTTTTCTTGCGAACGTACACGCCATTACATTACATCTAAAGGGGAAAATATTATAATGACTAAGAAGATTGCTTGGGTAACTGATACAGCTGCGTTGCTAAATGAGACATTCATAGAAAAGTATAATGTTCATGTTTTGCCATTAAATATAGTATTCTCTGAAGGCGCTTTCAGAGAAACAGTCGATATGACACATGATGAATTTTATGACAAACTCCGCACTGCTAAAGTACATCCAAAAACATCACAGCCAGCCATCGGTGAAATGGTAGAGCTTTACGAAAAATTAAAGGCTGAAGGCTATGACTGTGCGGTGGCCGTGCATACTTCTAGCGATTTATCTGGAACATACCAAAGTTCACAAACTGCTGCACAAATGGCGAATTTTAAAGTTTACTCAATTGATTCGAAGATCGGCTCATATCCAATGGGTAAAATGATTAAGGACGGAACTACACTGGTTGATAAGGGGCTCGACATAGAGGAAGTTGTTACTCATATTGAAGAAATGACAGAAAATGCTGAGCTATCTTTCATTCCATCTAGCTTAGATCAACTGCATAAAAGTGGACGTGTATCAGGTACTAAAGCATTCTTAAGTAATTTATTAAATATAAAAGTGGTTATTTCATTTGATAACGGGAAAGTGGTTATGAAGGAGAAGGTTCGAGCTGATAAGAGAGCGAAAAAGTATGTGACAGATTTACTTCGGAACGATATGAAGAACGCAGATATCAAAGAAGTCGCCGTCATCAATTGTAACAATGACAAAGATGCTCAAACCTGGAGAGCTGAACTATCACAAGAATTCCCCGAACTTCAAGTGCTAGTCCTACCACTTAGTGCATGTGTTGGCGTACATGCTGGTGAAGGTACGACTGGACTTAGCTGGGTGAAATGCTAAAAATAAATGAATTAGACCTTTGATTAGTATTGCAGTTTAGATGCTAACAAAGGTCTTTTTTTGACTTCTTTCTAGAAAATATTCGATATCCTCGATTATTTTTCACTATTTGCTAGTATTTTCTCTTTTTTATTATCAAAAATTTTCAACAGTAGATTACAAGAACAAATAAACGACATTACACTAGTAATAGTACGCAATACAAAGGTATCATTAGGAAAGTCAAATAAAATATACCCTAAACAATATATATATGATAAAACTATCATCGATTTTAATAATGTTTTTTTCATGGAATATCCCCTCTTTAAATTGTACTTCTTACACTACGAATATCGAAATACTTTTTCTTTTATTATACAGCAGATGCTTCTCTTACTTCCTGCATAGCTAATAATTGCTCATCCGATAACTTGGAAACACTTAAAGAAAATTCAGCCGATTGTTGTGATGATACTTTCAAATTATTGACTGTCGCTGCTACTTCTTCCGACGAATCAGATATTTGTTGAGACGCAGCAGATATTTCCTGAATTTATTCTGCTACATGTTTTGCAGAATCGAGTATTTCTTTAAATATTGCTCCTGCTTGTGTCGTATAATCCAACCCAACTTTTACAATTTCTTTTCCTTTTTCCATTACTGTTACGGATGCATTCGATTCCACTTGAATATCATTAATAATCTTATAAATTTCTCCTGAAAATGAGACGATTATTCCGCAAATTTCTAAACCTCACCGGCAACTACCGCAAATCCTTTGCCTTGCTCTCCTGCTCTAGCCGCTTCATTGGTAGCATTTAATGCCAATAAGATTGTTTGATCAGCTATATCAGTGATAAAATTTACGATTCCGTTGCATTCGCAGTTAGTTGTATTGCAGATGATGAAAATTGATTTGACTTATTTTTAATAGTCAATATAACTCGCTGAAAATTTGAAACTATCGTTTTATAGACTGTGACAGTTTCCCAACTTCATCATTTGTAGACTCAAGTTCAACATTTTTCAAGTCACCATTCGCCACTTGATCTGCAACAGTAACGGCTTTGTTTAATGGTTTAAGAAGTCGATCAATGGTGAAATAAAGTACCAATAGTAAAATAACAAGTCCGATGATTGCCGTGATTATTTGTTTTGTTACACTTTTAGTAATAATCGCCTGGATATAATCTGCAGAATAATCGATACCTAATACTGCAATCGTCTTTCCATTTCCATCTTTCAATGGACTAAAAACAGTTCTCCATGCACCAAACGAATCTTCGAAAATTTCCGTTACCTCTGGTTGGTCATTTTTAATTGCAAGCTTAGCAGTTTTCAAATGAATTGGAGCTATATCAGTAAACAATTCACCGGCATTATATACTTCTTCTAAATTCTCTGTATAGCCTATAGTAGTAACACCTTCAGGCTCCATCTTCCATATATAGCTCCAATACATAACACCTTGTTTATCTTTTATATCATCCAAGTTGCTTTGAATTTCTTTAAACTGTGGATCTTCATTTCCCTTAACGGTAAGTAAGTTTTCCACATTATTAGGAGCAAGGTTTTTTGATGTCAACAAACCTACACTTTTTAATTCTTGTTCGAGATTTTTTTCTAACTGAATATGTAATTGTGTAATACTTTGTATTGTTAAAACAGTGAAAAGAGTTAAAACAATAATAGAAACTATTAGTAACATCTTGCTCTTTAATGAAAAGTTTTTAAAATAACGAATAATAAGTAATTCCCTCCCTTTTTACTTCTATATTTCTATAATAACGAAAAGACCTATCCCTGAATGAAATAGGCAAAATAAAAAACTAGAATAGAGACTAATCTAGCATTTTTTTAGCAACTTGGTCGTTTTAACAATATCACTTTAGACTCATGGTTATTGCAATCTCAATTTTTCAGTTGTCTATTATTCTCAAAAAATATATCACGAATTCTAATAGTTGGCAATAAAACACGGTAAAAGAACCATATTACTTATATTTTTACTACTTATTCAACTAATTACTAATAATAATATGTATATAGCCACTATTGATAAATAGTGATTATATACAATTAATATGGTTTGTTAGCAAATTGGTATTTCCTTGTTATTTAGAATACTTAATATATTTATCGATATTTAGTAAATCGTAATGGCAATTTCAATCAATATTGATGTGTTGTTAACAAAAAGGAAAATGAGTGTAACTGAACTTTCGGAGAAAGTTGGAATAACGATGGCAAATCTTTCAGTTCTTAAAAATGGAAAAGCAATCAGATTCTCAACTTTAGTAAGTATTTGTAAAGCTTTGGACTGCCAACCCGGGGATATTTTAGAATATAGAAATGAGGATTAGATTTCAATTTGATTTTTTGGACAATTAAAAATAGAGTTGCCTCTACTCATTAGTAGAATCAGCTCTATTTTTGGAATTCACTATACTTATGTTAGACTTACGAACGTATTTATTTTTTATTATCAATCAAATTGTAAATACTCTAAGACATTCCCAAAAGGATCTCGGAAGCTAATAAATTTTCCTGGGGGGCAGTCACTTGGCTCATCTACAATAAAATTAACATTATGTTCTTTTAATGTTTGAACAGTTTGATGAATATCCTCTGTTTTTAAAGCTAAAACCACTCCTGTATTATTTCCATCGGGACTGTAAGTAAACTCTTCTGTTTCCTCTAAAACTATCGGTAAATCTCCGTGAACGAGTGTTACAATGTTAGGTCCATATTGTTTGTTTAGCTCAAATCCTAAAATAGTAGTGTAAAAGCTAATTGCTTCCTTAATATTTGGTACATAAATACTGATCACACAAACTTGGCTCATGATTCATCCTCCTTTAATTGCGTTAACTGTTACTTCTATATGTTGATGAAAAAAATCTTCTTGTATAATGGTAATTTATACAATTTCATTCCTTTTAGGTAAACAACTGTATAGAGTATTTTTATATGATAGATTTCATCTTACACTTAACCCAAATGATAACTGGATCTAACTTTACATATTGCTTGGTAAACTAGCCTGCTTTTGAACGTCAATTTTCCAAGTAACAATAGTTGTACTATCTCTAACCTGGTGTTGTTCTATTTCTTTTAATAACTGCCATACACCTGCTTCAATTGTTGTATCTTTAAATTGCTTGTTAATCATTAGTGGATCTTGAAAATCTAAGCCTGGGCATTCAGTTAATCCATCAGTAGTAAGAAATAGATGGTTGACGCCTTGTCTCAGTTCTTTTTTACCCGTGCTATAACATGGCACCTCTAATTCAAACGTATTCACTTGCCCTATCCATTCATAAAAACTGCGTTGATTTAACTGATTTTCACCCATTTCAAGAAGTTCTTCACTGAACAAATGTATGATGCAATCACCAACCGAGAACCACCATAGAAATTTGTCTTTTCGAATAACGATGAGACAGGCTGTTTCCCCTTGTACTTTACGACAATCTGATAAGAAATTAGGTTGTTGAAATATTTCTAATATAAGTTCATCCATCATCTTCATAGCGATACTAACTGATAAATTTAACACATTTTGAATTCGTAACTTTTCTTGCTCGAACTGTTTTATAATTAGCTCTGCGCTCTCCGCTGAATTATGGGCATCCAAAATCATAACAAATTCCCAATCCATCTCATCACATATCCAAATTAAACAACCATCTTCGTTTTTATACTGGCCTGCAGATGAATTTCCACCGAATCTTCCAACCACAATATCGTTAATCTTTTCAATATTAGGCTCGTCAACATAGTTTTTTTGGCTACCTACCCAGTTTATTTCTGAATTATCATGGTTAATCATAAGGCGTCACCTCTAAGTATTCTTTCATACGCATACAAACTTCAGCTATTTCATTATCTATACCTTTTGGAGCCTCTGCCCATTCGTTTAACTCCATTGGACTCCAAAATTTTTTAGGCGTATTTGGATAACGTGGAACGATATGCATATGTAAATGTGATACTGAGTTGCCAGAAACCATCGAATAGACATGTTCTGCTCCTTCAACTTCAGTTAAAGCTTTACTAACTCTAGCCATCATTAATCCAAATGCTTTAGCTTCATCCGCAGTCATATCCCCAATTTCAGGAGTATGTCTCTTTAAGTCAATCATAATATGACCAAGATACGTTGGGTTAGATCCTTTATCAATATGCCCTACATAAACAAAATCATCTTCATAAATAGTAGTTCCAGCAGTAAGAATCTCTCCTTTATGTTTACTACAGATAAAACATTTTTGACTCATGAAAATCACCCTTTACTTAAATTTGATAAATATCCCAAATTATATAGATCATTCAATATTAATCTAATACCCCAATTATGTATATATTTTAATTTTCATTTATTTCTTATAATTTTAAAATGCTTTCCAATTAAGAAATAAAAAAGTACCGGATTATGGAGGGGACTGACCCCTGTATTTAAGACAGGGATCAAAAAAGCATTTATCCAACCAGTTGTCGGTATTGTACCGGCGACTGGTTGTTTAGTTTCGCTTG
>NZ_JBNNUK010000020.1:0-67708 GCF_050279675.1 Viridibacillus sp. NPDC093762
TTGAACCGCTTGAATACGTTGTTCAACTCGTACTTTTGCCATAAAAAAACCCCCGTAAAAGTTAGAATGGTGTCTAACTTTTACGGGGCAGTTCATCATCATGGGTCCTGTTTTTTAGTGTGCCATTTAGTTTTCAGATGCTACAGTGAATCTTTCATTCACATGTTTTGGGTTCTCTAGTTCATCTAATACAGCGATTGCATAGTCAGCATAGCTAACGTAGCTTTCGCCTTTAGTATTGACTAATAGATGGTCTATCCCTTCGATATATTGACCAGTGCGTGGGCCTTCTGGATCGAAGAAAGCAGATGGACTTAAGAAAGTCCAAGTGATAGATGATGCTTTCAAGTCCTCTAAGTTTTTGCCTTGTTTTTCAGCTGTTGGTAAGTAAATTGCAGGGAAATCTGGTGTAGACATCACTGTCACTGTTTTTTCTGGATCAACAAAAAGGCTACCTGCTCCGCCAACTACAAATAGTTTTGTACTCGCTGCATCTTGTAGAATGTCGATAAGCTTGCGTCCTGCTTCTACGTGTAAATGTTCTGCGCCTGCTGGAGCCCCGAATGCATTGACGATAAAGTCAAACTTTTGTACATCTTCTGTTGTTAATGAAAAGATATCTTTCTCTATAACAGCAACATTTTCGGCCACTATTTTTGCAGCACTGCGAACGATTGCAGTTACCTCGTGCCCACGTGATACTGCTTCATTTAAAATGAAGTTACCTGCTTTACCTGTTGCACCAATAATACCAATTTTCATAATGATTGCCTCCTTAGAATTTGTTGTAACTAATACGGTTACAAGTTGTTTGTAAAAAAAGATCGCCTCTTAGTGAAAGAGTTGATCTAATACATCTTGTAGCGTTTCTGCTGTCAATTTATCTTCCATTGCTCGCTGAACAGATTGAAATACGTTATCTAAAGTGGATTGAATTTTTTTTCCGACAGCACATTCTGGGTTGGGGTTATCGTGTATTGCAAATAACTCCTCTGGTGCCTGTACGGCTCTATATATGTCTAGTAGCGTAATGTCTTTCGGTTCTTTGACTAATTGATATCCAGCAACTCCTGCATTGGAGACTATTAAGTTTGCCTTTTTTAACTGGCTACTAATCCGACGTATAACGACGGGATTAGTATTAACACTGCTAGCAATCCATTCAGATGTAAGTTGGTTAGAATCATTTGTTGTAGCGATTAAAGAAAGAATGTGTATAGCAACAGAAACACGACTGTTCACCATATCAGTCACCGCCTAACATGTAATCATTATAGTTACAGGGGAGGGTAATGTCAATTCATTTGATTTAGGAAAGATCATAACTTTAACACATCGGTGATTATTGCAAAGAAAAAGTGCCAAGAGACACATGCTCTTGGCATTTTCCATTCCCATTATTCTTTTGTAACTTGAACACCCTTTATATCGACTGGAACGGCTTTAATATCATAAGAAGGGAAGAGGGGCTTCATTTTTGCAACGAAAGTATCTACGCGATCTTTTGAGATTAACGAGATGACAGTTGGACCGGCACCGCTAATGGCTGTACCAAAGGCACCTGCATCCTGTGCTGTTTGACGAATTTCATGATAATTAGGGATTAAATTTGCGCGGAATGGTTCATGAAATAAATCATGCTCCATGAATTTGCCTGCACGTTCATAATCTTTTATAAGTAATGAAGCAGTTAACATATTAGCATTGGCGCTTGCATGAACAGCGTATGCTTTGTCATAGTTTGACGGTAATACTTTACGAGCTTCCTCTGTTTTTAATTCAACGTTTGGAATGAAAACAGCAAATGCAGCGTCAACATCTCGTGCATTAATCAATTCTAATTGACCGTTTGGCAACGTTGAAGCAATCGTTAGACCACCATGTACAGATGCGGCTGCATTGTCAGGATGCCCTTCCATTTTAGAAGCAAGTTTACAACGTTCTTCGATAGAGAGTTGTAAATCACATACTTGATTTGTGAGTTCAATACCCGCCACAATAGCAGATGCGCTACTTCCAAGTCCACGAGCAAGAGGTAGTTCACTATGCATCACGACTTTACAAGAAGGAAGTGTAGTCTTGTACCGTTCAGCTGTTTCTTGAGCAACTTTATAGACGAGATGGTCTTCAACTGTAACATTTACAGGAAGGTGTTCTGAACGATGCTCAAACTCCCAATGATTTTGTAAAGTTACGTCTAGTGTTAAATAGAGACCTAATGCTAGTCCAATAGAGTCGAATCCTGGTCCAAGATTAGCGGTGCTTCCCGGAACAGATATGGACCACTTTGTTGTCATAGCAATCCCTCGATGTAAGTACGGATTTCCGCTTCATCATTTGCTAAAGAAACCATATCGACAGTAGATGCTTTTACAGCTGTATCAGGGTCTTTTAATCCGTTTCCTGTTAATACAGCAACTACACGACTTCCTTTAGGGATTGAACCATTTTCAACGGATTGTAGTACACCAGCAATAGAAGCGGCAGAGCCTGGTTCTGCAAAGACGCCTTCTTTAGAAGCGATTAAGCGGTATGCATATAAAATTTCTTCATCTGTAACTGCAGCGATTTTACCTCCGGATTCATCACGAGCAGCTTCAGCTAGTTTCCAACTTGCTGGATTCCCGATACGAATAGCAGTAGCAACAGTTTCAGGGTGTGGTATTACTTCACCACGTACAATTGCCGCAGCACCTTCTGCTTCAAAGCCAAACATTTTTGGTAGACCTGTTTGTTTTTTTGCATTGTATTCTTTAAAACCTTTCCAATAAGCGCTAATGTTACCTGCATTTCCGACAGGGATTGCAAGAATATCCGGTGCGCTGCCTAGACCGTCGCAAATTTCAAAAGCAGCTGTTTTTTGACCTTCTAATCTATATGGATTAACTGAGTTTACTAATGTTACTGAAGTGTTTTCGCTAATGTCACGAACAATTTGTAGTGCTTCATCAAAGTTACCATCAATTTCGATGATTTTTGCACCATACATGTAAGCTTGTGCTAGTTTACCAGCAGCTACTTTACCTTTTGGGATAACGATAATAGCTTGGATTCCAGCGCGTGCTGCGTATGCAGCGGCTGCAGCTGATGTATTGCCTGTTGAAGCACAAATAACAAATTTACTTCCAGCCTCAACGGCTTTTGCTACTGCCATTACCATGCCACGGTCCTTGAATGAACCTGTTGGATTTAAACCTTCATATTTAACATAAAGATCTATTTCTAGTTCTTTTGATAGTGTATTTAAATGAATAAGTGGTGTATTACCCTCATGTAAAGTAAGAGCAGGTGTATTTTCTGAGACAGGTAGATATTCTTTATAGTGATGGATAAGACCTTTCCACATATATAACATTCTCCTTTTTGTTCATCCTGGAAAAACATTTGTTTTTCTATAAGAGACATTTTAACGCATTTTGGGTATATGTTTCAATAGGTAATTGCTAAATTTTCGGAACAATTGAATTTCTTTTACATCTTGTCACAAAATATAAAGATGTGTATAGTTAGGGTAGTCAAATGTATATTCAAGCGTAAAGACATACGGGGGAATAATAATGACAACGAATCAACAGGCAGGTACTAAAGTAATATCGCGTAATAAGCTTCTAGGTATTGCGGGAGTTGGATGGATGTTTGATGCATTAGATGTGGGTATTTTATCTTTTGTCATAGCAGCTTTAGCAAAAGAATGGATGCTATCACCAAGTGAAATGGGCTGGATTGGTAGTGTTAACTCAATTGGAATGGCGGTTGGAGCCTTTGTATTTGGTATATTAGCCGATCGTATTGGACGTAAATCGGTATTTATATGGACACTTGTCATTTTCTCTATTGCTAGTGGTTTATCGGCATTGACGACGACTTTAGCAGCATTTATGATTTTAAGATTTTTCATTGGTATGGGTCTTGGTGGTGAATTGCCAGTAGCTTCAACGCTTGTTTCTGAAAGTGTTGCATCACATGAACGTGGACGCATTGTTGTCTTATTAGAAAGCTTTTGGGCGGGCGGTTGGTTATTAGCAGCACTTATTTCATATTTTGTTATACCAAACTACGGCTGGCGAATTGCTTTATTATTAACGGCTCTTCCAGCAGTTTATGCGATATACTTGCGGTTACATTTACCTGATTCGCCTCAGTTTACAGCCAAAAAGGATGTTGTACGTAATATCGGCCAAAATATTAAAGATGTTTGGTCGAAAGAATATGCCCGTCGTACATTAATGCTTTGGATTGTTTGGTTTACAGTTGTCTTTTCTTATTATGGCATGTTTTTGTGGTTGCCTAGTGTTATGGTTATGAAGGGTTTTAGTTTAATAGCAAGTTTTAAATATGTACTGATAATGACGCTAGCTCAATTACCAGGTTATTTTACAGCTGCTTGGCTAATTGAAAGAGCAGGCAGAAAATTTGTCTTAGCAACCTATTTGTTAGGGACCGCTGTAAGTGCACTTGTTTTTGGTAATGCTGAAACAATTGGTCTTTTACTTGGAGCTGGAATGTTCTTATCATTCTTTAATCTAGGAGCCTGGGGTGCATTGTATGCTTATACGCCTGAGCAGTATCCAACTATTATTCGTGGTACAGGTGCTGGTATGGCTGCCTCTGTTGGCCGATTAGGAGGAATATTTGGACCGTTGCTTGTAGGTTCACTTGTAGCAAAAGGATATGAATTGAATTTGATTTTCGGTATCTTCTGTATTTCGATAATAATAGGTGTAGTTGCAATCGTTGCACTAGGTACAGAGACAAAACAGACAGAGTTAGAGTAGGAATATATATGAGGGACTATCCTTCTTTCTATAAGCCTATATAATATTAATAACGATCTTCTCTCACTATATAATAGAGAGAAGATCGTTTTATTTTGTTGGTTCCTTCAATGAAAGGGGCTAGAACAATTCATTTTGAAATAGTTACATATTAAAAGACAAAATATATCCAACTGGTTTGGTGAATAATATGACTAGTGTTAAGCCAGCAATGAGGGGCATTTACATACCTCTACTCTTATTGTTCGCTACCAAATGTTCAGGTAATTCTAGCAAAATATTAAATTTATTATTGAGTGAATTTTCTTTCTATTTGAAACTAATAGTAGATTCCTAACGTATTAGAGTTATACATAAAAGGAGTGATAGCAATGGATGTGACAGAATTTTACGTATCAATTGAACCACATGATGTATTAAACCGTATTAAAACAAACATTGTGGAAGGCAGTTTTTCTGGAAAGCTTATTGATCAATATGAACGTATTGTAGGGGATCAACAAGTAGTAGTTTGTATACTCGAAAAGTATTATATGCGTACTAGTAATCGTGCAAGCTTAACAGTAACAATCGACAATTTAGAAGGTAAAACAAAAATTCATGCAGTCGCTTCTGGTGGTGGAGAAGGTGCCTTTTTCCGCTTTGATTGGGGAGTGGGTAATACCTTCGTTAATAGCGTAGTGAAGGTGTTAGAAGAGTTCATTATAAAATAGTGAAAAAGCTAGGGGGGATGATAGGTGAAATACCCAGCGAAAAATCAAAGGGTTTTGATTATTGGTTCTGGAGGGGCAGGGAAATCAACATTGTCGCGTGCATTAAGTGAATTATGGGAATTGCCTCTCGTTCATCTAGATGCTATGTATTGGAAATCTGGTTGGCAGAAATCTGATAAAGCAGATTTTATTGAAAGGCTACAATTAGAACTTGAAAAGCCTACTTGGATTATCGATGGAAATTTCGATTCGACACTAGAAATGCGAGCCAAATATGCAGATCTTATTATTTTCCTCGATTTTTCTAATAAGCTTTGCACTTATCGAGTATTAAAACGTACTATTCAATATCTCGGGAGGACAAGGCCTGATATGGGGGAGGGGTGTCCTGAAAAGGTTGATGCAGAGTTTTTACGATGGATTTGGCGCTTTCCTGTTGATGCAAGACCAGGGGTTATGAATAGGATGATCCACTCTAATGTAAACAGTATTATATTTTCTTCTCCGTCCCAGTTAAAAAAATGGTTGGGAAATTGTAAAAAAGGGAAAAGTAGTCTCAAATGAGGCTGCTTTTTTATTTTTTTGAGTAAAACACCGGAATTTTCAATTTAAACATAACTTATAATTTTAGAACAATCAGTTTACTCATTGAGGTAAATAGCCGCTATCACGACTTTTGTTAAGGAGGATTGTCTATATGAGTCAAGAAGGGAAAGACTTATCGAGACGTGATTTTTTGAAAACCACGGGTATTGCTACAGGCACATTAGTCGGTGGTGGGATAATTGGCGGTTTGATTGGCTACAACACCAATAAAAAGTCTAAGCCATCTAAAAATGCCAATAATACAACGGGACATAATGAGCATTCTGGCGTTCCGGCCCGAATGTTCTTTATGAGTCAGACCGATTTCCAAGTCTTATCAAATGCCACTGAACGTATTTTTCCAAAAGATAATCTAGGGGCAGGTGCTATTGATTTGGGTGTACCGTACTTTATAGATCGCCAGTTAGCAGGGAATTATGGTAGTAATTCTAAAGAGTACATGCAAGGACCATTTGCTGAAGGGGCGCCGACACAAGGTTATCAAAGCCGTCTTACTCGTGCTGAAATCTTCACTCAAGGTGTTATGGCTCTAGAGAAGGAGAGTAAGAAGCGTTTTAAAAAGGGTTTTTCAGATATTACGGACAAGCAAATGGATGAAATATTAACAGCTTTCCAAAAAGATGAGGTGAAGATGTCAGGTACGACATCAGGACTTTTCTTCTCACTTCTTCGTTCAGCAACGCTTAATGGCGCATATGCTGATCCAATGTACGGAGGCAATCGTAATCTGGAAGGTTGGAAAATGAAAGGTTTCCCAGGCCATCAAATGGCATATATCAGTGAAATTGAAAAAGATGAGTTTAAAAAATATGAACCTAAGTCTTTAGGATCTATCTAGTATGGAGGTGGATAGTAATGGTTAAGACTTTACCAAAAGTAGATGTTGTAACGGTAGGGGTTGGTTGGACCGGAGGAATTATTGCTGCAGAATGTGCAAAAGCCGGTCTAAAAGTAGTAGGGCTTGAACGTGGACAGAAACGGGGTACATCGGATTATCAGCAAATTCATGACGAATATCGATATGCTATACGTTATGATTTGATGCAAGATTTATCGCGTGAGACGATAACATTCCGTAATAATCGGAAAATGAAGGCATTACCAATGCGTCAATTAGGATCCTTCTTGTTAGGAGAAGGTTTAGGAGGATCAGGAACGCACTGGAATGGACAAACATTCCGCTTTTTACCCTATGATTTTCAAATAAAAACAATGACTGAAAAAAAATATGGTAAGAATAAGTTAAGTACCGATTATTTAATTCAAGATTGGGGTTTAACTTACGATGAACTTGAGCCGTATTTTGATACATTTGAGAAAACAACTGGTATTTCAGGTGATGGTAAAAATAAGCATGGCGGTAAGAGATCAAATCCATATCCTACACCTGCGATGAAAACAACGCCCCTTTTAAAAAAATTTGAGAAGGCAAGTGGGAAATTAGGTTATAGCCCATATATGATGCCGTCTGCTAATTTGTCGGAACCATACAAAAACCCCGATGGTGAACAAATAAATGCCTGTCAATATTGTGGCTTCTGTGAACGTTTTGGCTGTGAATACGGGGCAAAAACATCACCAGAAATTACTGTTGTTCCAACAGCGACTAAAACAGGGAACTTCGAACCCCGATTTCATGCCAATGTTGTAGAGGTTATAAAAAAGGGCAATAAAGCAACAGGTGTTAAATATCTAGATACAATATCAGGTGAAGAATTTATTCAGCCAGCTGATGTAGTAGTGCTAACAAGCTATGTCATGAATAATGCAAAATTACTTATGGTATCGAATATCGGTGAAATGTATGACCCGACAACAGGAAAAGGAACATTAGGTCGGAATTATTGCTATCAAATTTTACCTGGTGCTTCAGGCTTTTTTGATGAACAATATAATACATTTATGGGTGCAGGTGCTTTAGGTATGTGTTTTGATGATTTAAATGGTGATAATTTTGATCACTCAGATTTAAAATTCATTCATGGTGCTAATGTCGCTTTAACGCAAACGGGCACGAGACCAATTGGTACAAATCCTATTTTACCTGATACCCCAACTTGGGGAGCAGAGTTTAAAAAGCAATCTATTGAAAATTTTACCCGCTCATTAGGCGTTGGTGGTCAAGGTGCATCAATGCCTCATAAAGAGAACTATTTATCGTTAGATAATGTGTATAAAGATTCTTATGGTGTCCCATTATTACAAATGACGTATAACTTTACAGATCAAGACAAAGCATTACACAAACATATTTCGAAAAAATGTGGAGATATTTTAAAAGAGATGGGCGCGAAAACAGTTGTAGTCAATTCAGATCTTGACCAATATAATATTGTCCCTTATCAATCGACTCATAATACTGGTGGAACCGTTATGAGTTTAACACCAGAGGAAGGTGTTGTGAACAACTACTTACAACATTGGAATGTTGATAATTTATTCGTGGTAGGTGCTGGGAATTTCTCGAATAATAGTGGCTACAATCCTACTGGGACAGTTGGTGCTTTATCCTATCGCTGTGCTGAAGGTATTATCAAATACAGTAAAAAGGGCGGCTCGCTCGTTTAATAAAGGAGGAAGGCAATATGTTTAGTCCATCAGCAATCGGCATACCAGGTTTAATCATTATTTTAGTTATTGTTCTCATTGTCTTTGGTCCAAAAAAATTGCCAGAAATCGGCTCGGCAGTCGGGAAAACTTTTGCAGAATTCAAGAAGTCTACCAAGGGATTAATGGATGACGACGATGAAACACCACCTGAAAAGAAAAAAGAGATTTAGGTAAGTATTTAGCCTATGGATCCTTATGAAAATAACAATAAAAAAATATTGAGCCCTTTAGACAAAGAACCTTATGAGCCAGAGACAACAATAAAAAAGGCATTAGCAGACAAGGAACAAGAAACTGTCGTTGCTTCAACATTACCCTCTACTGATTCATCTGCTACTGAATGGGTAGTCAAAGATGTGGTTAAATCATTATTTGATCATTTAGCAGATTTACGTAAGCAGCTAATTAAAGGAT
The DNA here is from genome assembly GCF_050279675.1 of Viridibacillus sp. NPDC093762. Lineage (NCBI taxonomy): Bacteria > Bacillati > Bacillota > Bacilli > Caryophanales > Caryophanaceae > Viridibacillus > Viridibacillus sp. NPDC093762. The sequence goes on from NZ_JBNNUK010000020.1 coordinate 9,119, forward strand.
TAGCGGTTTTTCTCTTTTTCTTTTTTGTTGTATTTGCAACAGTTAACTGGTGGTTTCCTTTTATTACGAAAGGAAATTCACTTGTTATTTTAGGACCGTTAGAGGTTGTGAAGTTTTATATGTCAATCTCTAGTACTATGGCTCTTGGGTTAGCCTTACCTTTTTTAATGCATTTCTTATGGAGTTTTATAAAACCGGGATTAAAGGAAAATGAGAGTCGTTTTCTAGGGATGTATTCTCCAGTCATGTTGTTCCTATTTTTACTTGGCATTTCTTTTGGTTTTTTTGTAGTTAACCCACTTAGCTATAAATTTCTAATCAGTATCGGTCAGGCGAATTTTGATGTTATGGTATCGGCGAGTGAGTATATGCATTTCTTAATAATGACAACTGTACCCGTTGGCATTTTATTTGAGTTGCCGATTGTCGCTCTATTTTTATCTTCAATTGGTTTACTTACAGCGGATATAATGAAAGCGATTCGAAAATGGGCATATGTATTTATGGCTGTTTTTGCATCAATGACTACGCCACCGGATTTTGTTAGTCATTTATTAGTTTTAATACCGTTGATTTTGCTATATGAGATCAGTATTTTTTTAGTTAAGAAAATAGAACGTAAACAAATGTTGAAGAATGCAATTAGCGAGTAAATAGCGCAACTAGATGACCTTTCAGATAATCGAGTTATTTGAAGGGTCTTTTTATTCGCAAATCAATATAATACTTTTTAAGCATATTTTTTTACATAGCAAACCTTGAAACATATTATTATTGAATAAGCATAACTTGCATTCTATGAGAATATATTTTATTGTTTACGCTTTCATTATATCGTTATTAAGAAGGAGGAGTACGATATGTCAACTTTTATGGCTGAGATGGTAGGGACAATGATTTTGATATTGTTCGGGGGCGGCGTGGTTGCGGCTGTTTCTTTGAAAGGTTCTAAAGGAAAAGATGGTGGCTGGATTGTTATTACAGTTGCTTGGGGTCTTGCAGTAGCTATGGCTGCATTTGCAGTTGGAGGGATAAGTGGTGCACATTTAAATCCTGCATTAACAATTGCATTAGCAACGATTGGAAAGTTTGAGTGGGCAGATGTTCCAATGTTCATACTTGCTCAAATGATTGGAGCGATTATCGGGGCTATTTTAGTCTACTTAACTTATTTAGCACATTGGAAACCAACTGAAGATCCGGATGCTAAACTAAGTGTATTTTGTACAGCGCCAGCATATAATCATCCGTTATCAAATTTAACAACGGAAATGATTGGCACATTTATCTTAGTTCTTGGTATTTTAGCTATAGGCACAAATAATATTACAGATGGCTTAAATCCCTTAATAGTAGGTGCTTTAATTATCGTAATTGGTATGGCACTTGGTGGCCCAACCGGGTATGCTATTAATCCAGCACGTGATTTAGGGCCTCGTATAGCACATTTCTTCCTACCGATTCCAGGGAAAAGAGATTCCAACTGGAGTTATTCATGGGTACCGGTAGTCGGTCCGATTATTGGTGGATTATTTGGAGCATTATTTTATAAGCAAGTTTTTGAAGGAGAAAATAGTATCACATTTTGGATAGTTGGAGTAATCGTGCTGGCAATTTTCGTAGGAGCACAATTTACAGTGAATAAAGTTGTAAGATAGAATAATAAATTAAATTCTGGAGGTCATCATATGACAAAAAAGTATATTCTGGCATTAGACCAAGGTACTACAAGCTCACGTGCAATTTTATTTGACGAAGAAGGCAATATTTTTAATAGTGCTCAACAGGAATTTCCGCAATATTTCCCACAATCAGGATGGGTAGAGCATAATGCAGAGCAAATTTGGAGCTCAATTTCATCTGTCATAGCTGGTGTCCTTTCAGAGAAAAATGTCCATGCAGATCAAGTACAAGGGATTGGTATCACCAATCAACGTGAAACAACAGTTGTTTGGGATAAAAATACGGGAGTACCAGTGCATAATGCTATTGTATGGCAATCACGCCAAACAGCAGGCATTTGTGAAGAGTTGAAAGAGAAAGGTTATAATGATTTATTTAGAGATAAAACGGGATTACTTATTGATGCATACTTCTCAGGCACAAAAGTGAAATGGATATTAGATAATGTTGAAGGGGCAAGAGAAAAAGCTGAGAATGGTGATTTATTATTCGGTACGATTGATACATGGCTGATCTGGAAACTTACCGATGGGAAAGTACATGTAACCGACTATTCGAATGCTTCTAGAACATTAATGTATAATATTTACGACTTGGAATGGGATGAAGAGCTATTAGAGATTTTGGGAGTCCCAGCATCAATGCTGCCAGAAGTTCGGCCTTCATCTGAAGTGTATGGTTTAACGGATGGAAATCACTTTTTTGGTCAAGAAGTACCTATTGCTGGTATTGCGGGTGACCAACAAGCTGCTTTATTCGGCCAAGCTTGTTTTGAAAGTGGTATGGTGAAAAATACTTATGGCACAGGTTGCTTTATGCTTATGAACACAGGTGAAAAGGCTGTTAAATCCGATAACGGTTTGTTAACAACAATTGCTTGGGGAATAGACGGTAAAGTAGAGTATGCATTAGAGGGTAGTATTTTCGTAGCAGGCTCAGCTATTCAATGGTTACGTGATGGTTTACGGATGTTCCATGATTCAAAAGAAAGTGAGCGCTATGCAGAAAAGGTTGACTCGACTGATGGTGTATATGTTGTTCCAGCATTCGTTGGGTTGGGTACACCATATTGGGATAGTGACGTACGTGGTGCTGTATTCGGTTTAACACGTGGTACAGAAAAAGAGCATTTCATACGCGCAACACTTGAGTCATTAGCGTATCAAACAAAAGATGTGCTGGGTGCTATGGAAGCAGATTCAGGAATCTCGTTAAAAACATTACGAGTGGATGGCGGAGCTGTCATGAATAATTTGTTAATGCAATTCCAAGCAGATTTACTTGATGTTCCAGTAGAGCGTCCATCAATTAATGAAACTACAGCACTCGGTGCAGCGTATTTAGCTGGATTGGCAGTTGGATTCTGGAAGGATCGCGATGAGATTTCGAAATACTGGAATTTAGATACGCAATTCAGTCCGAATATGGAAGAAGATAGACGTGAAGATTTATATAAAGGCTGGAAAAAGGCTATACATGCAGCCCAAGCGTTTAAATAATAGTTATACACATGTAGCAGTTCCCTTTTCAAAGGTGAACTGCTTTTTTGATAGCATTTTGTGTATAGTGGGGATAAAAATGTGTATAGTGGATAAAAAAGATTTTTATTGATATTAATTTAGTCCTCTTTGGTTAATTAATAGGCTTTTTCACTGTTTTTTTAAAAGAATGTGGATAACTCTAAGAATATTGTTAATAGTTTTAGTGGAGAATAGTATTTCAGAGAAAGGGAATCATATGATTTCCCTTTCTTTTTGTATGATAAAAAAGCCGTGAAAAATACGAAGATTATGTTACGCTAAAGTAAAGGTAATATTTTTAAGAGAAATGCATGCTTAATGTAGAAATGGAGAAGGTTGTTGTATGGTAAATATTTTTCAAGGGCATTACAAAGCGAAGTTAAAAAATCCTCAAGATGTCCTCGCATATATTGAGGACGGAGCAGATATTATTATACCAATATCGAATGGAGAACCAGTAAAGCTATTGGATGTTTTGGAAGAGAACGCAGAATACTTAAAAGATGTGCGTATTCATCAGATGTTAACGATGCATCCACGTAAATATATAGACGGAGCTTATAAAGGGCACTTATCACATGTCTCATACTTTTTGAGTGGTGCTACACGTAAGGCTTATCATAATGGGCATTGTGAATTAATGCCAAATTATTTTCATGAAGTACCACGTATTATGAAGGATTATACGAAAGCATCTCTTGTAATGGCAGTTGCTTCACCAATGGATGAGCACGGATATTTTACTCTTGGAACACAAGCCGATTATGCTGCATGTTTTATAGGTAATGCTCCCTTTTTCTTGGAAGTAAATGAGCATATGCCAAGAACGTTTGGCCAAAATTTAATACATATTAGCCAAATAGAAGGCTTTATTGAGCATCATACACCGCTTGTGAAAAATCCGGAACCAGTAATCGAAGAAAAAGACATACGAATTGCAGAATATGTTGCAGAATATATTAAAAACGGTGATACATTGCAAGCTGGGATAGGGTCGATTCCAAATGCAGTTATTAGTTTACTAAATGATCATCGCCATTTAGGTATTCATACGGAACTGATAACGGACGGGGTAGTTGGTTTAGTGGAGAAAGGTGTAGTCGATGGGTCTCAGAAGAAAACGAATAAGGGGAAAATCGTCGGTACTTTTGCGTTAGGGACGGATAAGTTATATGAATTCCTGCATAATAATCCGATTGTTGAATTCCAAACAGTTGATGTGACGAACGATCCGCGCTTAATTGCCAAAGAGGATAATATCGTTTCTATCAATGCCACAACGGAAGTGGACATATATGGTCAATGCGCCTCTGAAACAGTTGCAGGCAAGTATTATTCTTCCACTGGTGGGCAATTTGATTTTGCACGTGGAGCAAATTTTGCGGAAAATGGTCGTGGATTTATATGCATGCATTCGACTACGAAAAACGATACGATATCGAGAATAAAAGTTTTATTAACAAGCGGCTCAGTCGTAACAACCTCCAAAAATGAAGTAGATAAGGTAGTAACTGAGTATGGTGTAGCCGAGCTAAAAGGCAAATCGATATCAGCGAGGGCGAAGGCGCTAATCGAAATTGCTCATCCAAAATTTAAGGACGAGCTTATATTTGAAGCAAAAAAACTAAATCTAATGTAAGAAATACTAAACCCGTTTTTTAATTAAACGGGTTTTTTTGATGAATTATAAACATTGTTCACGATATCAAAATGGCATGTTACATATATATACCTATAAGAGAGAAAAAATTATGTTAGGAAAAGCTAAGTATAAAAATATATTTTCAAAAATAAATAGATAGGAGACGCTTATGATGAAGGAGCAGTTAACATTACTTGAACCACAATTGAAAAGTGTTTTTAAGTATCTGCATGAAAATCCTGAAATTAGCTGGAAAGAAAGGCGGACTACAGATTATATTAAAGGAATATTAGAACAAGAAGGGTACGAGGTGCATACGTTTGCAGATAGTACTGGTTTATATGTGGAAATCGGTGAGGGTAGACCGGTTGTAGGGCTAAGAACTGATATCGATGCCTTATGGCAAGAAATTGATGGGGAATATCAGGCGCATCACTCTTGTGGACATGATGCGCATATGACAATGGTGATTGGTGTTTTACTATTATTAAAGCGCTTGAAAAGAACGTGGCGAGGAACCATTCGGGTATTATTCCAACCTGCTGAGGAAAAAGGACAGGGAGCGTTGTCCTTTGTTGATCGTGGATTGGTCGACGATATGGATTATTTATTTGGAGTACATGTCCGGCCGGTGCAGGAGCTACGTGATGGCACATTTTGTCCAGCGCTATATCATGGTGCATCCAGACTATTAAGTGGGCAAATTAACGGAGTGGAATCACATGCTGCAAGACCCCATTTAGGTAAAAATGCCATTGAAATTGGAGCAAGCTTAATCGAAGCACTAAAAACGATTCATATAGATACAATGATTCCATTTTCGGTAAAAGTAACGAAATTTCAAGCGGGTGGAGAATCAGGGAATATAATTCCGGCGAAAGCCTATTTCACGATTGATGTTCGTGCTCAAACGAATGAAGGAATCGAGCAGTTGCATGATGGCATAGAGCGTACCATAAGAGCAATTGAATCGTTATATGAAGTGTCAATAGATTTACAAGAACAAGTTAGGGTTGCAGCAGCTGAAGTAGATGACGAAGCAAAGGATATAATTGAGCAAGCAATTATTGAATCAGTAGGTGAAGAGTATTTGCGTCCCCCTGTTATTACACCAGGTGGTGAGGATTTTCATTTTTATACGGTTAAAAGGGCAAATGTAAAGGCAGCAATGTTAGGGCTTGGTTGCGGATTAACTCCAGGTTTACATCATCCGCAAATGACTTTTAATAAGGCTCAGTTGATTGTTGGAGTAGAAATTTTGGCACGAACAGTATTAGGTGCATTTGCACATGCAGAAAAGGAAGCCCTCTCTTGCTGAAAATAGTATATTAGCGTATGTTTTATTAAAACGTTAATCTAGATTCGGTAGTGGAAGGTGCGGTAGTGTGAAGATAACAGAAATTAAAATTCGGCAACTAAGTATGCGAATGAAATCACCATTTGCAACAAGCTTCGGTACAGTGCAAGATAAGCAGTTTTTAATATTAGAAGCTAAAGATGATAGTGGAATGTCTGGTTGGGGGGAAGGGGTTGCTTTCGAAATCCCTTGGTATACAGAGGAGACAGTTAAGACGAGTTGGCATATGCTTGAAGATTTCCTTATTCCACTAGTGCTTAATAAAGATATTCAGCATCCAGATGAAATAAGTGATATGTTCAAAGTAATCCGTCAAAATAAGATGGCAAAAGCGACTCTTGAATGTGCGGTATGGGATCTATATGCAAAGAATACAAAACAGTCACTTTCGAATGCATTAGGTGGAGCGAAAGAGAAAATTGAAGTGGGTATAAGTATTGGAATTCAGCCGACAATTGATCAGCTGTTACAGTGCATAGAAAATTATATTTCAGCCGGCTATAAACGTATGAAGGTTAAGATTAAACCAGGCAAGGACATTGATGTCGTTCAGGCAATCCGAGCAAAGTTTCCAGAAGTACCGCTAATGGTAGACGCCAATTCGGCCTATACTTTAGATGATATAGAGTTGCTTAAAAAACTAGATGAGTACAATTTACTGATGATTGAGCAGCCTCTTGCATCAGATGACATTATCGATCATGCAAAGCTACAAAAGCATTTAAAAACGCCAATTTGTTTAGATGAAAGTATTTGTTCTTATGAGGATGCACGTACAGCGATTGAACTTGAAAGTTGTGGAATCATCAACATCAAGTTTGGTCGTGTAGGTGGTTTAACTGAGGCAAAACGAATCCATGATTTATGCCAGCAACATAATATTAAAGTCTGGTGTGGCGGTATGTTAGAATCTGGTATTGGTCGAGCGCATAATGTCGCACTTACGACGCTAGATAATTTTGTATTGCCAGGTGATACTGCAGGCTCTAGTCATTATTGGGACCAAGATATTATTTCTCCTGAAGTACATGTTGAAAATGGCTACATTTCAGTGCCAAAAAGTTTTGGAATTGGCTATGAACCTAACGTAAAATTAATGGATCAACTTACTGTAAGTCAAAAAGTTTATCGATAAACAAAAAACTATGCAAAATTTGCATAGTTTTTTGTTTATATTATTAATAATTTACTCATATAAAGCTCATCTTCATAGTCATCGTTTATTTTCAATGATTGTTGACGCTCTCCGTCTATTCCAAATCCAAATTTGTTAAACATATTTATTGCGATAGTATTAGATTTACTAACACTTAATTCAATTCTTTTAACGCTATTTGACAGTGCCCATTTTTCAGCCTCTTTTATAAGTGTTGTGCCTATGCCTCGGTTAGTAAATTTCTGTTTGACACCGAGGTAAATCGATACACGGTGTTTAGCACGTTGAGCTTTATTACCAGAAATAGAAATCATGCCTCCAATTTGCCCTTCAACAACTGCTACTAGAATCGAGCTAGAATTGTCTTTGCGTAAGTTAGTAATTTTTTTGCGTACACTTTGAACAGATGGGTCGCGTTCGTTTATACCATAAAGCATAAAATCTGTCTCTGCATCTAACGTAGACAATAATTTGGCTAAATCACGGGCATCATCCGTTTCAATAGAGCGAGTGATAAAAGTATTTTTAGCTTTATTTAAACTATCCAATTCATCATTACTGTTATTTGAAGGTTTTTCAAATGTCACATGATAACCAGGTTGTACTGTGGTTACATTGTATCCTTGTTCTATCCAAGCTAGATAGTGTTTTAAGGGAGGTTTAGTTTTTTTCCACCAACTCTTATTTAAATACGAGGAGTTAGGTAATGAATGTCCCATAATTGTTTCGATTTCTGTAAAGGTAAGTTGAATTTTATCGTCTTTTGCGGAGCTGAAATATTCAGCTAGTGGTATGTATTTCTTTTCAATCTTATTTTCCATTATTACCCCTCTTTATTATATGTATATATTATATTAGAAATAGTAACATAGTATTAAGCCTAATTACATGATTTATATGATTATTATTTATTCTTATGGATAAAAAAGACTATGTTGACCTAAAGGGATATTGGAGCAGATGATGTGGTTTTGTAAAATTAACTTAATAAAATAGAATACAGGAATTATATACTTTTAATTAGGCCCATAATAAGGATTGAACATTTATCATCAGAGCGCTGACGTTCTTTTTCAGTGCTATTTATGATAAGATATATTCGGAAATTATTGAAATCTAGGAGGCAAAATTTAAATGAGTAAAGTACTTGTATTCGGACACAAAAACCCAGATACTGATACAATCACATCTGCGTTAGTATATGCATATTTAAAAAAACAACTAGGCATTGATGCTGAAGCTATTCGCCTTGGCGAACTGAATAACGAAACAGCTTACGCTTTAGAAAAATTCGGATTTGAAGCACCACGTTATGTGGAAAAAGTTGCAGGAGAAGCTGCTCAAGTAATCCTAGTTGATCATAACGAACGTCAACAAAGTGCTGATGATATTACTGAAGTTCAAGTAATGGAAGTTATTGATCATCACCGTATTGCTAACTTTGAAACAGCAGATCCATTGTACTACCGCGCGGAACCAGTCGGTTGTACAGCAACAATTCTAAATAAAATTTTCAAAGAAAATGAAGTTGAGATTCCAGCTAACTATGCAGGTCTTATGTTATCTGCTATCATCTCGGATACATTATTATTCAAATCGCCAACATGCACTGAGCAAGATGTGAAAGCAGCAAATGAGTTAGCTGCAATTGCATCTGTTGACGCTGCTGAGTATGGGCTTGCAATGTTAAAAGCAGGCGCTGATTTAAGTGATAAATCACTAGAAGATTTACTTTCTCTAGATGCAAAAGAATTCAGCATGGGAGCCCACAAAGTTGTTATCGCTCAAGTAAATGCTGTTGATGTAAATGACGTTTTAGATCGCCAAGCTGATTTAGAAGTTTTATTAAACAACACTGTTGCAGAAAAAGGTCTAGACCTATTCTTCTTCGTCGTAACGGATATCATAAACAATGATTCTGTTGCTGTTGCAATAGGTGCACAAGCTGAAAAAGCTTATGCAGCATTTAACGTTGTTGCAGATAATAATCGTGCGCTATTAAAAGGTGTAGTTTCTCGTAAAAAACAAATTGTCCCAGCATTAACTGACGCATTAAAATAATCCTCATTAGTGAAAGAACTGCCTATTTCAATTGGAATAGGCGGTTTTTTATTGTTGAAAATTACACTTATAATCCACTTAGGTCAAGTGGATATACTGCAGGCCCCTCAAGTACTGCACCATCCTTTGAAAAACGTGAGCCATGACAAGGACAGTCCCATGTTTCATCTGCTTCATTCCATCTAGTTTTACAACCTAAATGAGTACAACGAGGCATAGCACGACGAGTGACATGACCTCCTACAAAATCCTTCGTTACTTTTCCGCCTAGCTTTAAAGCTTGTAAAACAGCATCTCCGAATTTAGTATGCTTTGGAGAATAAAGAGAGAGTCCGACATTCTGTTTTCCAACAATACCATCTCGGAGCAGTTGTGCGGCCACAATTGAATTAGCTAACCCCCATTTTCTGAAACCAGAAGCCATCCAAATATTCGGTAAACGGGAACTAATCTGCCCAACATAAGGAATTAAATCTACTGTTTCAGGATCTTGCGCTGACCAGTGATAGTTGCAGTTGCTAGCTGCAAATTTATCTTTAGCCTCTAATTGCAACGCTTCATAATACATGGAGGTATTGGAAATAGTACCTGCAGGGTGGCTATCCCCAGCTAATAATATAAAAGGTTTGTCATCGATTAATGTTGTTCGAATAGAGCGACCAGGTTTATCGATAGATAAATACTGACCTTTATACAATTCGCTTGCTTCAAAAGTCACGATATAAGAACGAGTGACTTCCAGTTTAAAAATTTGCATACCAATAATAGCTTCTAGTGGATAATGGGAGCATAAGATTAGCTCTTTATAACAAACTGTATGACCATTCTCTAGTTCAACACAAGGCTTTAAAATATTGACCTTCTGCACGCGTGAATGCTCGTAAATCTCAGCTCCTGATTGGATTGCCTTATCTGCGATAGTCCGTCCAAAACGTACTGGATGGATTTGAGCTTGTTTTGGCATTTTTAAGGAAGCGGTAATGTCATATGGAATTTCGCAATCGGCGTTCCATTCTCCAGGAATACCAAGAGTTTGGTAAGCCTTCCATTCATCTTCTAAGTCTTTTTTACCGTCAGCTTTCTGTGTATATAAAAAGGAATCTGCATGATGCACACAATCGGGTTCTGCTAAATTAAATGATAGTTCCACAGCTTGCTGGTTGAGCTCATAATACTGTTGAGCTGCTTCCATACCAAATTTAGTAATAAGTTGGCTATATAATAGACCTTGTTGTGCAGTTACCTTCCCAGTTGAATGGCCGGTAGTACCTGAAAATAAAGTATTGCCTTCTAATAAGGTAACCTTCCTACCAACTTTTGAGAGTAAGTAAGCAGCGAGTATGCCAGAAATACCACCACCGATAATACAGATGTCCGTTTCGATTGATTGTTCGAGTGAAGGTCTTGCAAAAGGTGCCTGTTTATCTAGCCAAATTGAAGATGCCATAAGATGCCTCCAAGTACATTTTTTTTAGCATGTGGAGTATTTGAGAAATTATGTATAAGCAGATAAATTGCTGTTTCATATGTTCACATATACAATGTTTGCAAGAGGTGAGCATTGATGAAAATTGAAATTTGGTCAGACTATGTATGTCCATTTTGTTATATCGGTAAAAAACAATTAGAAAAAGCTTTGCAAGATACGGGATTCAGTGAACAAACGGAAGTAATATTCAAGAGTTATCAGTTAGATCCAAACACTCCAGCTACTTCGGATTTATCCATGTACGAAGCCCTTGCTAAAAAATTCGGATCTACAATTGAAGCGGCAAAGGCCCAAACAGTTGGTGTTGCAGGTCGTGCAAAAGAAGTTGGGTTAGATTTTGATTTTGAAAATATGAAACCTGCTAATACTTTCAAATCACATCGTTTAGCAAAATACGCCGAAGCAGAAGGTAAAGCTGCTGAAATGACGGAGAGTTTACTACGTGCGCACTTTATTGAAGCAAAACAACTTGGCTTAACTGAAGTATTAGTAGAGTTGGCAGTAGAAGTCGGTTTAAATCGTGAGAGAGTACTAGATGTACTAAACTCAGATAATTATGCATCAGAGGTATTGGCTGATATTCAAGAGGCTTCACAAATAGGTGTTAGAGGTGTCCCATTCTTTGTATTAAATCGCAAATATGCAATTTCGGGTGCTCAACCACAAGAATTATTCGAAGAGACAATTCGTAAAGTGGCAGCTGAAGAGGGAATTCAACCGACACTTAAAATGATGGGTGTAGAAGGTACAGGCATTTGTGATGATGGCAAGTGTGAACTTTAATCTTCAGTCAAAAGTATGAGAGCAGATACATTGACAGTGTATCTGTTATTTTATAAAATAAAATTATCTTGAATTTGAGATGTTTTTTAGAAAACTATTTTAACTAAGAGAGTGAGAGATTAAATTGACAAACGTATTAGTTGTTAAAGCAAATAACCGTCCTTCTACTGAAGGTGTTTCTAGTAAAATGTATGAAGTATTCATGGAGGAAGTAAAAGGTGCACAAGATTTAAACGTGACTACATTTGATGTATTCGCTGAAGATCTACCATACTTCGGACAAGATTTATTCAATGCATTTGGTAAAGTACAAAATGGTGAAGAACTTACAGATTTAGAAGGTCGCCTTCTTGCTGCAAAACAAAAAGCAATGGACGCTTTAACTGCTGCTGACGTAGTAGTATTTGCATTCCCATTATGGAACTTAACAATTCCAGCTAAATTACAAACTTTCGTTGATTACGTATTCCAAGCAGGTTTTGCTTTCAAATATGATGCAGAAGGTAACATGATTAACTTAATGCCAGAGAAAAAAGCTATTCTTTTAAGCGCTCGTGGTGGTATTTATTCAACTCCAGAAACAGCACCGATGGAAATGGCTGTAAACTATATGCGTAATGTATTTGGCGGCGTATTCGGTATGTCAGTTGAAGAAGTAGTAATCGAAGGCCATAACGCAATGCCAGACAAAGCAGAAGCAATTATTGCTGAAGGTATGGAACGCGTTAAAGCAGCAGCAAAATCATTATCAGCTGTTCACGCTTAATTTTATAATAATAGTGAATGCCTAATATTAGTTAGGTTATTTATAAAGAAAGAGGGAGGCCCATTAAATGGTGCTTCCCTCTTTTCCATTGCGTTCGAAACCTTTATAACGAGTACCTTGAAATGTTAGTAAACCAAGGTCTCCCTCAACGAGCATACCGTATTCACGTCCGCTTACAGGCAACTCAATTCGGTCGCCACTTTGTACCTCGAAGGTCGTATAATACGTAGTGCTAGCTGAAGTATCTCCACTGCCACCAGACGTTTTTGAACGCTTTGTAACAACCTCTGCGGGCACAGTTAAGATAGGAGAAGCATTATTTTTAGACCACTGAGAAATTCCTTTTACAATAACAAATATAAATGCACTAACAACAATAAGGAAAATAATAACAAAAAATACCCCGAATAATCCAGTACCCACAAAAAAAGATATATCATCAACGAACATTCCATCTGACATAATCAGCACCCCCATAATCTCTATATAATAGCATTTACGGAAGTACCATTAGAATAGTTTCAAAAAAATGATGGTAACCCATACTGGTAGGCATTGAAGATATAGGCTACTTTAATAGCCTCTCTTGCTGAAGACATAAATAAGTTATTTACAGGTCTTCTTGTTATTCCATATTCACTCTTATCTATAAGGAAGTCACAATTATACTTTGCTTTAAAGCAGATACAACAAAATAACCAGTCACACTTTGGTGACTGGTTAGGCTTGCTGCTAATAGCAAATCTGTTATGGGTTTTATATTGAATTAAGCAGGGTTTGCTTCAAGTTCGATATTAATTTTGATATCATCGCCAACTAGTACGCCACCAGTTTCAAGTGCTGCGTTCCAAGTTAAACCGAAGTCTTTACGGTTAATTTTAGTTTCCGCTTCAAAACCTACAACTTCTTGACCCCATGGGTTAGTACCTTTACCACCGTATTCAGCTTCAAAAGTTACAGGTTTCGTTACATCCTTAATTGTGAAATCACCAGTAATTTCGTATTCGCCGTCACCAGTAGATGTAATGTTTGTTGCAACGAAAGTCATTTTAGGGAACTGTTCGACATCAAAGAATTCAGCTGACTTTAAGTGGTTATCACGATCTTCATTGTTTGAATTTACACTCGCTACATCAATTACGAATTTAATTGATGCACCAGTTAAATCTTCTGGATTTGCATCGATATCTGCAGTGAAAGAACCGAAGTTACCTTTAACTTTTGAAATCATCATGTGTTTTACTTGGAAACCTAAATTAGAGTGAGCTTGGTCTACGTTATATTTTGTCATTTTAAAATTCCTCCCAAAAAGTGTTTGTTATTTAGTACATTTATCATAATACAATATTATCTCGAAATCAAGAGTTTTTAATTTGAGATATTTTAATGTTACAGATGAATTATATGCTTATGCATAGAAAATCATGTCACTATTATTTAAGTCTTTTACAATTATTTTCCCCTCATTTTCAGAGAATGAAAGATTGAAGGTTTGTAAATTTTCTTTCAGTTTGTTTAATTCAATTTTTGAAGACAGCTTAAGAGAGTAGCTCATTAACCCAGTGGCATTTTTTGGTGGGAGTGGAGCACCTACACCTTGCCAAATATTTGTTGCAATGTGGTGATGATAACCACCAGCAGACATAAAGAAAGCTGAATCCATAAAGTTAGTCATTAAATCTAATCCTAGAGCCTCTAAATAGAAGCGGCTTGTTGCATCGCTTAGGTTCGAAACGTTTAAGTGCATATGGCCTAAAGTTGTACCTTCTGGGAACCCCGTCCATGTACGCTCCGATTTGTATAAAGCCATGATACCTTTGAAATCGATTGGTTCAGTAGCTGTGTTCACTTGGCCGTTTGGTTCAATCAGCCACTCACTTCTTGGTAAATCGCGGTATATTTCAATTCCGTTGCCTTCGGGGTCACTTAGATAGAACGCTTCAGAATAAAGGTGGTCACCTGCTCCAGAAATAGGAGCACCAATTTCTAATAAATTTCCGATAACATGAGCTAAATCCTCGCGGCTTGGGACTAATATAGCGAAGTGAAAAAGACCTGTAGTACGTGCTGGTCTTTGCACAACATCTTGCGCAGTAGTTAATATTAGAATCGGTTCAGTACTACCTGCACCAAATATAACTTCTGAAGTAGATTCCTTAATAATATGGAATCCTAACATTTGATAAAATTCTTTTTGTTTTTCGAGAGATTGTACGCGTAAATGTACATATCCTAATGTCATTTTGGGATCTAATTTGAAAGTCAAAGTAGTTCCTCCTCTCAATTAATGTTTTTCACTTACTTTTCGTAACTAACTATAAAATAATAAATTACTTACGTCAAGTAAATAAGTTACCGAAAGTTTACTTTTTAAAATAATCCCGCTACAATAGCATATATAGAGGTGAAACAAATGAAGGAATCAGCATTATGCCCTCGTTTAGCAAAATCTATGGATTTGATAGGTAAACGCTGGATGGGCTTAATTTTATATCAATTATTAGATGGACCGCAGCGCTTTAATGAAATTGAGTCGTCGATGCCAATTAGTGGGCGACTGTTATCTGAACGTCTAAAAGAACTTGAAAAAGAAGGTCTAGTTGAGCGCCATGTGTATACTGAAGTACCCGTTCGAGTAGAATATACTTTGACAGAAAAAGGAAAAGGTTTAAAAGTTGCAATTGATGAAATTGAAAATTGGTCTAAAAAATGGCTTTAAGTGAAAATCACTTGAAAAAATGCCATTGTCTATTCATACTATGAAGGAATAGAAGTTTAGAAAGGAAAGGTCTTTCAATAATGAAACAACAATGGGCAGCAAAATTATCTACTATAGTAAATCCAGCAAACATTAAAATAGATGAACCACTAGATCAATACACGATGACAAAGTTAGGCGGTAGCGCCGATGTTTTTGTCATGCCTTCTACTGAAGAAGAAGCAGTAGCAATCGTAAAATATGCGAATAACAATGATATTCCGATTTTGCTTTTAGGGAATGGCTCTAATATGGTTGTACGTGATGGAGGAGTTAGAGGAATTGTCCTGAACTTTTCGAAATTGGATGCAATCAGCATTGATGGCACAACTGTTTATGCACAAGCAGGTGCATTGCTTAAAGACGTATCAATAGCAGCGGCAGAGGCAACTTTAACAGGTTTAGAATTCTCATGTGGTATTCCTGGATCTATTGGTGGCGCAATGGCTATGAATGCAGGTGCATACGGCGGGGAAATAAACGATGTTATTTTACAATCAACTGTACTAACATCAACAGGCGAAAAATTAGTTTTAAACAAAGAACAACTTGACCTAAGCTATCGTAAAAGTATTATCTCTAAAAAAGGCTACTACGTATTATCTTCTGAATTTGAATTACAACGAGGCAATCAACTGGAAATTGATGCAAAAATTGCTGAGTTAACATTTTTGCGTGAATCGAAACAACCGCTTGAATATCCTTCAGCAGGAAGTGTTTTTAAACGCCCTCCAGGTTACTTTGCTGGTAAATTGATTCAAGACAGTGAGCTACAAGGTAAAGGTGTAGGTGGTGCAGAGGTTTCTACGAAGCATGCTGGCTTTATCGTAAATAAAGGTGGCGCAACAGCTACTGATTACATCAACACAATTAAAATGGTGCAAGCCACTGTGAAAGAGAAATTTGATGTTGATTTAGAATTAGAAGTAAAAATCGTTGGTGAAGAACCTTCTAAAAACTGATCATTGTAAATTTTATTAAACTAAAAACTACAGATAACGCCTTTCGTATTACATGCGGAAGGCGTATTTATATTTAAAGGGGAGCTCACTATGAAATTTGTATCTTGGAATGTCAATGGAATTCGAGCGTGCTTGAAAAAGGGCTTTTTAGATTATTTTAATGAAGTTGATGCGGATTTTTTCAGTATTCAAGAATCAAAATGCCAAGGTGGACAAGTTGAATTAAATTTACCCGGCTATGAGCAATATTGGAATTATGCAGAGCGCAAAGGTTATTCAGGTACAGCTATTTTTACAAAACATACGCCACTGTCCGTTAAATATGGTGTAGGTGACCAATCAAAACAAGAAGAGGGGCGTATCATTACATTAGAGTATGAAGATTTCTATTTAGTAAATGTGTATACACCAAATTCTAAACGTGACTTAGCGCGTCTTGATTATCGAATTGAATGGGAGGATGAGTTGAGAACATATCTGCTATCCTTAGACGAAGTAAAGCCCGTTATTTATTGTGGTGATTTGAATGTTGCACATGAAGAAATAGATATAAAAAATGCAAAGGCCAATATCGGCAATTCTGGCTTTACAGAAGAAGAACGTGGCAGAATGACAACTTTGTTAGGTTCAGGATTTACAGATACTTTCCGTTATTTATATCCAACACAAACAGATACTTATACATGGTGGTCTTATATGAATAAAGTAAGAGAACGTAATATTGGTTGGCGGATCGATTACTTTATCGTCTCAGATCGTTTGCAAGAGAACATTGAAGATGCAGAAGTACATGCTAGTATTCTAGGAAGTGACCATTGTCCAATCGTATTAACATTAAAATAAATTGTTTTAATAGAGAAACCGCGCCTTTTGTCGAAAAAGCGTGGTTTTTTATTTTATTTAAAAGGGAAAAAAACTTCGGGAGCCGAATATAGTAGGAGTAAGGGGAGGCGGAATTATGGTCAAAGAGAAAGAGCGTGTTCGATTATGGAAATGGCTAAGCTGGACTATAGGGGGGTTAATACTTATTGCATGTGGAGCACTTATTTTTGTTAATGGTTACATAGGGAATTCTAAACCAAAAATAGATGGCGAAATGCAAGTAGTAGTATTGGATGAAAATGTGAAAGTAGTAAGAGATGACAAAGGAGTACCACACCTCACAGCTAAAACAGATGCAGATTTATATCGAGCACAAGGATTTGTGCAAGCTCAGGATCGACTATTCCAGATGGACTTAGCGAGAAGACAAGCAAGCGGTAGACTAGCAGAGGTTGTCGGTGAGTCTGCGGTAGATACGGATAAATTCTTTCGTACATTTAGTTTGAGATCTGCTGCCGAAAAATCTGAAGCGGGTTATTCACAAGAGGCTAAGCAAGTTTTAGCTTGGTATGCAGAAGGTGTAAATTCATTTATAGAACAAGCAAAGAAAAAGGGTACTTTATCTTATGAGTTTCGTTTGCTTGGATATGAACCAGAACCATGGACAGCAGTGGATTCATTAACAATTGGTAAATATATGGCCTATGATTTAGGCGGGAATTGGGATATGTTAGCGTTTAGACACTGGGCATTAAACAATTTATCAGATGAAGAGGCTAAAGAGTTATTCATTAAGTATCCAGAAAATGCGAAATCGATTATTGCAGCAAATAAAAACACACCTGTAAATGTTGCAGGACAATTCGATGCATCGCTACTACCCCATGAATTTAACGGTAGTAATAACTGGGTTGTATCTGGTAGTAAAACAGAGTCAGGAAAGCCATTATTGGCGGATGACCCTCATTTAGGTTTAAGTACACCATCTATTTGGTATCAAATGCATTTGGAGTCTCCAACTCAAAATGTAAGTGGAGTTATTTTTGCGGGGATACCTGGTATTATTTTAGGACATAACGAGAAGGTAGCATGGGGTGTGACGAATGTTGGTCCAGATGCACAGGATTTATATATCGAAACACCAAATCCAAGTAATGCGACTGAATATAAATATGAAGGCAAATGGGAAAAGGCTACGGTACGAGATGAACCAATCAAAATTAAAGGTGGTAAAACGATAGACTTTGAAGTTGTAGAAACGAGACATGGTCCAATTATTTCAGATTTAGCATTTAAGAAGGAAGAACCAACTGCAGTCTTCTCTATGCAATGGACCGCGCTAGAACCAACGCTAGAATTACAAGCGATACTGAATATGAACCGTGCTGAAAATTGGGAGCAGTTCGAAACAGCTTTAGAGGATTTCCAAGCACCAGCACAAAATTTTGTTTTTGCTTCAGAGGACGGTACGATTGCGTATAAAGCGAATGGTCGAATTCCAATTCGTAAAAAAGGTGATGGGCAGCTACCGGTTCCAGGAGACTCAGCAGAATATGATTGGAAAGGGTATATTGATTACGATAAATTACCAAAAGTCGTGAATCCAGCTGAAGGCTTTATTGCAACAGCGAATAATGAAGTAGTCGGTGACGAATATCCATATCATATTTCGGACTTTTGGGCACAGCCATATCGTTATGAACGAATTTCTGAAGTGCTAGAAAGCAAGAATAAGCTAACAGTAAAAGATATGCAAAACTTGCAAATGGATCAGAAGGACTTGTATGCAGGTGAGTTTTTGAAAGATATGCTAGGCTCGGTAAAACAAGTTGATAGTAAAAAAGAATATAAGGACATTTTGAAAATGATGGAGGACTGGAATCAAGTCGATTCAAAAGAATCTGGTGCCCCGTTAGTTTTTAACTTGTGGATTATTAATGTTCAGAAGGAATTGTTTGAAGATAATTTACCAAAAGATGTGTACGAAATGATGCCTGGTAAATACAATATTACAGATGAAATTATGCGTCAGGCCTTTGCAGGAAAACAAGGTGCATGGGTGACCAAAGCAGGTGGTATTGATAAGCTTATGTACAATTCCTTTCAAAGGACGATTCAAGATATTGAAGCTGAATTCGGTAAAAACGCCAAGAAGTGGCAATGGGGAGATTATCATCAGTTAACATTTAACCACCCATTATCGGCAGCTTCTCCAATTCTAGCAAAATTACTTAATCCAAAGCCAGTACCAATCGGCGGTTCTAAATTTACAGTACAAGCAGCAGCAAACAAAGAAAATGGTAATGTAAATCACGGCGCATCTTGGCGTTTTGTTGCAGATTTAAGCGACTTATCGAAGGGGTATCATATTGTGGGACCTGGACAAAGTGGTCATATAAAATCTGAGTGGTATAACGATCAAGTTGACGATTGGGCGAATGGTAAGTATCATGAAACCATTATTACAGGTGATGTGCCTAATGGTAAGAATTTATTATTAAAGGCTCAATAACATAGAAGGTGTTTTATTAATGGTAGAAATAATATCGGTCGCTCTGGGTGGTATGATAGGGGCAATACTTCGCTATAGTGTGACTATAACAGTGCCCACTGAATGGATGTTGTGGGTTGTCAATGGTATGGGAAGTGCCGTATTAGGATTTCTAAACGGGCTATTTATTCGAAATAAACCATCCAATTCATTGCGACTTCTCTTAACAACAGGTGTGTTAGGAGCATTTACGACATTTTCCACTTTTTCTGCGAGTTGGTTTGCTCTCATGCAAACTAACACGTTATTAGCTATCTTATATGCAATTATGATGACAGCTGTTTGCGTTGCTTTAGCCTCTTTTGGTTACTTATGTACAGCACCAAAAGTAAAAGCAGGTGAACGATTATGATTTGGCTATTAATTGTTGCAGGTGGTGGCCTCGGTGCTATCACTCGCTATGGTGTGATAGAGTGGATGAAGCATAAAGAACAACCCTTTTTTATAGCCACTTTTCTTGTGAATAGTGTTGGTTCGCTATTAATGGGGATGGCTTTACATTTAGGAGCGGAGCAAGCGAAGCTTTCTTCATTCTTCACAATTGGCTTTTTAGGAGCATTTACGACATTTTCTACATTTGCTTTTGACGTTGTAAAATTAATAGAAGAACGTGATTATCGTGCAATGCTATTGTATCCAGTACTCACATTATTTGTTGGAATTGTTTTCCTAACCCTTGGATGGCAAATATTCGCATAATATAAAAAGGAAGCTCGGCAAAAATGCCAAGCTTCCTTTTTATAATTGTCCTTTGCTAATCATGCGATTCTTCCGTCCAGTTGTCGCTTCAGCATGTAGTAAAGATTGGTATATAGATTCTTCAGTTGCTTCAATCACTGCTTGGAAAAGGTTATTCATTACGTCTGTATCATCGCGTAATATTGAATATTCTTCAGTCAATGAATTTGATGTGTGTGGAATTGTATATGCATTTGAAAAGCTGATAATAATATCACCACTACCATTATGGATATGTGTACCTGTTCTACCTAAGCCAATGGAAGCACGTTTAGCCAAGCGTTTTAGTTGACGTGCATCAACTGGAGCATTGGTAGCGACAACGATAATGACTGAACCATCTGGTTTGTCGATTTGTTCTTGTTGCCAGTTCGCGAATTTGCATTCATGGGCATTACCAAAGTTCGTTAAGGATAATACTCCAACTGTATATGGTTGATCTTCGTTATCTACAATTCTAGAAGAGGAACCAATTCCTCCTTTGACACCGTAACAAATCATACCTTTACCAGCACCCACAGCTCCCTGTTGAATAGGACCACTCTCAGCGTGTTGGATTGCATTTTGTGCATGCTCTGGTCTAACTGCCATTAAACGCATACTATTTAAATGACTATCGTTACACTCTCCGACAACAATATTAAGTGAACTAGTAGAATCTCCAATTGACGGATTTTCTTGCAACATATGCTGCAAAGTGCCTTCTAAAACTGCACCAACACTAAATGTGTTTGTTAGCATGATAGGTGATTCTAATACCCCCAACTCTTCTATTTGTATAAGACCTGCTGTTTTACCAAACCCATTTAATACAAAACTTGCAGCAGGTACTTTTTGTTCAAATAGATTTTGGTTATGAGGTAAGATGGCTGTTACACCAGTGCAAATTGTATCTACTTCATCTATCTTTTTATGTAGTGTTACATGGCCAATATGTACATTTGGGACATCCGTTATAGCATTCCATCGCCCTTTATTCATAACTAATCTCTCCTAACAATCTTTCTGTTAATTATATTGAATATTCTGCAAATGGACAATAGGGAAAATGTCTTTAACAATCAAACAGACATTTGAATAATATATGTAAAAAATGTATACTGTTATCAACAATCAAATGGATGTTTGAATGAAGGGGTGCAAAATGCAAAAAGACATGTGTGAAGTAACTAAAGTACATGAAGAAGCGGTAGAGCGAGTACAAAGTCAAATTCCTGAATTGCAGAAGTTAGCCCAATTCTTTAAAGCATTTTCAGATGAAACACGACTAAAGATTTTATATGCATTAACAATTGAAAAATCATTGTGTGTCTGTGATGTAGCAGCCATTATAGGTTCATCTACGGCCACGGCTTCACATCATTTACGCTATTTACGTGATAATTCTTTAGCAAAATCGCATCGCGAAGGAAAACTAATTTATTATGAACTTGCGGATGACCATGTTGAACAGCTTGTGAAAATTGCTTATGAACATTCGAAAGAAGGGGATTGCATTGAAGAAAAGTGAGCAACAGGAATATCGATTGCAGAATTTATCTTGTGCAAGTTGTGCACAAAAGTTTGAGAAAAACATTCAAAATATCTCTACAGTAGAAGACGTACAATTGAATTTTGGGGCAGCTAAGCTCACTGTTATAGGAGAAGTATCAATAGAGCAACTTGAAGAAGCAGGTGCTTTTGATGGTATAAAAGTTAAACGTGCAGATGATAGAAGGATTGAGAAGAATATCCCCTTTTTTAAAAAGAAAGAAAATATCTTAGCTGGTATTTCTTTAATATTCGTTTTAGCAGGCTATTTCGTAGCATCTTTTAAAGGCGATGATTATTTACCAGCAATTGCGCTATTTTTATTAGCCATAGTGATTGGTGGATACGATATTTTCAAAACAGGATTTAAAAATTTATTCCGGTTAGAATTTGATATGAAAACGTTAATGACGATTGCGATTATTGGAGCTGCAATAATAGGTGAATGGCAAGAAGGGGCAGTTGTTGTCTTTTTATTTGCTGTTAGCGAGGCATTAGAAGCGTATTCAATGAATAAAGCGAGACAGTCAATTAGTAGTTTGATGGATATTGCACCAGCAACCGCAATGGTACGCAGAGGAAATCAATTAGTAGAACTTGCTACAGAGGACATTCTAATTGGTGATATTTTAATTGTAAAACCCGGTCAAAAGATTGCCATGGACGGTAAAGTACAAAGTGGTATTTCAAGTGTTAACCAAGCTCCAATTACGGGTGAATCCATTCCAGTGAAGAAAGAAACAGGTGACGAAGTATTTGCTGGAACATTGAACGAAGAGGGCGCTTTAGAAATTGTTGTTACGAAGCATGTAAAAGATACAACGATTGCGAAAATTATTCATTTAGTAGAAGAAGCTCAGGCAGAAAAAGCTCCTGCCCAAAAGTTTGTAGATCAGTTTGCAAAATATTACACACCACTGATTATTTTAATCGCTCTATTAGTGGCATTTGTCACACCACTATTTTTGGGAGATTGGAATCACTGGATTTATCAAGGATTGGCTGTTTTAGTAGTAGGTTGCCCATGCGCACTTGTTATTTCAACCCCAGTGGCTATCGTTACTGCAATTGGAAACGCAGCAAGACAAGGAGTTCTCATAAAGGGTGGAGTTCATCTAGAGCAACTGGGGCGTTTAAAAGCAATTGCGTTTGATAAAACAGGTACATTAACGAACGGCGTTCCTGAAGTAACAAATGTATTAGTAGCCGATCATATAACGGAAGAAACTTTGATTCGTTTAGTAGCTGCAGTGGAACAGTCATCACAGCATCCATTAGCTCGAGCGATTTTACAATATGCTAAAGAACATAAGGTACAACCAGCTATTGCTGAGCAATTCCAATCTGTTACAGGTAAGGGAGCGTATGCAGAAATAGAGGGTGTACGTATTTCTGTAGGGAGTTTAACATGGATTCAAGACACCGTAAGTGTTCCTCAAGCTATGCAATCAGCTATTAACAATCTTCAAAAAGAAGGGAAGTCTGTCATTGCTGTAATGTCTGGGGAAACTTTTCTTGGTTCTATAGCAATAGCGGATAAAGTTCGTAGTAATAGTGTAAGTGTTATTCAAAAACTTCGCGCCAATGGTATTGCACATACTGTCATGCTAACTGGTGATGCTGAGCCCACAGCTCGAGCGATAGCACAGGAGCTTCAGTTAACAGATATCCGTGCTGGACTATTACCTGAAGATAAACTACAAGCAATGAAGGAATTACAGTCACAGTATGGTTCTGTAGCTATGGTTGGTGATGGTATAAATGATGCTCCTGCTTTAGCAAATGCAACAGTTGGTATTGCGATGGGTGGTGCTGGTACAGATACGGCATTAGAGACAGCTGATGTCGCATTAATGGCTGATGATCTTGAAAAGTTGCCATATACGATAAGACTTAGTCGAAAAACGTTGCGAATTGTTAAAGAAAATATTATGTTTGCATTAGGGCTAAAATTGATAGCGTTACTTCTAATAATTCCAGGATGGTTGACACTTTGGATTGCTATCTTTGCAGATATGGGTGCAACCCTACTAGTAGTATTAAATTCGTTACGTTTAATGCGCATGCAGAAATAACGGTATCGTGTAATCGGAGGTCGAGTGTTGTGAAACTAATAGAGTGGACAATGGAGGAACAGGAACAGTTAATTCATTTTATGACGATGAATACGTGGCCATATCACGTCAATTCTCATCCTGGTCGTGAACTAATTGAAAAGGCGATTGATGAGGGTGGTTACGAATCAGAAGATGTGAAGACGTTCTGGTTAGAAAGCGATGAAGGTGAAAAGGTAGGTATGGTGAAAATCTATGATCTACAAGATGAAATACCCCTTTTTGACTTACGTATTGCGGAGAATTGGCGAGGATTAGGGCATGGAACTGTTGCATTAAGACTTATATCAGATTATGTATTTCGTATGCCTGAAAAGAAAATTCGTCTTGAAGGGCATACACGACAAGATAACTTCCCCATGCGCAAAACGTTTGAGCGTGCTGGTTTCTTAAAAGAAGCACATTTAAGACAGGCATGGTTTGTGCCAAAAGAGTATGCATATTACGATGCTGTCACATACGGCATCACTCGTGAAGACTTTTTTGAAGGTAAAACAACGCCTGTTAGTTGGGACGATGAAAAAGTGAAAGAGGAAGTTCGTTTCGAAAAAAACTGGGATTTCCCTAACTCATTTAATTCTGAAAGATTGATTATACGTATGCCTCTTATGGAAGATGCCGAAGTAGTTTGGGATTCGATTATTCAATCAGCAAATTCATTAAAACAGTATATGCATTGGGCGCAAAATTTGCCTAAATCTGAAGAGACAAGAGAGAATATTCGACTAGCTATTGCAGATTTTTTAGCTAGAAAAGAATTAAGATTGCATATATTTTTGAAAGAAACAGGGGAGTTTATAGGCAGTTCTGGTTTACACAAAATCGATTGGGATATTCCGAAATTTGAAATTGGCTATTGGTTGGATGTACGGTTTGAAGGTAAAGGCTATATGACAGAAGCAGTCGAGCGAATTACACAGTTTGCTTTTGAAGAATTACACGCAGCACGTATAGAAATTCGTTGTGATACTGAAAATATTCGTAGTCGGGCTGTTGCTGAACGAGCACAGTACGAGTTAGAGGGCATCTTTAAAAATGATTCACTTTCTGCTAACGGTAAAGCACTGCGAGATACTTGTATATACGCGAAAACACAATAAAAAACGAATGCCAATGCGTTTACGCATTGGCATTCGAATGTTATAATGATTTCCTTCCTGCCAGTAACTGAACGAAGAACAGAATACCTGCAAGAACTAAGATAATGTGGATGAGACCGCCGCCGATTTTAAAAAGTAAGCTAAATACCCAAATTACGATTAAAATACTGATAATCCACCATAGCAGTTTCCCCATTAGGAACACCCCTTTTGTTGTTATGCATAAACAATTCCCCCTTATTAAAAACCTAAACATAAGGGAATTGTCGGAAGTAATTGAAGGAGAGATAATATGACGGAACAAACGGAACCTTCGCCAGTTACAGAAGAAGCACAATTGTTGAACGTAACTGAAGAAATCGTGCGGGGACTTGTGTCGTTTACCATTCATGGTCCTGACTATCCAACATTTTGTCGCTGTCAAAAATGTGAATTAGATATTTGTGCTATTACGTTAAATCATTTAGATAATCATTTTGTGACAACAAAAGAAGAACGTGAGAAAGTGTACGTTATCTTAAAGACACCCGATAGTATCGAACAAATTAATAGACAAATTATTCATGCTATTCATATTGTCAGCCATAAATCTGGACATTAAAAGACAATCCTCTGTAATAGGTTACGTTTTATTAGTGCTTGTAGTAAACTATAGAGTAGGATATGGAAAGAGAGGGACATGAGATGCCGACACCGAGTATGGAAGACCACATCGAACAAATATATTTACTAATTGATCAAAAGGGCTATGCACGCGTTTCGGATATCGCTGAAGCATTGTCAGTTCTTCCTTCCTCTGTTACCAAAATGGTTCAGAAGCTTGATAAAGATGGATACTTAGTGTACGAACGTTATAGAGGCCTCATGTTGACCCCTAAAGGCTCCAAGCTAGGCAAGCGTTTAGTAGAACGACATGATCTACTAGAGAATTTTTTAAGACTAATTGGTGTAGATGAAGAACGAATTTACAATGATGTTGAAGGAATCGAGCATCATTTGAGTTGGAATTCCATAGACCGTATTGCAGATCTTATACAAGTAATGGAAGAAAATCCTACATTTATTCAACAGCTTGAGGAGTTAAAAACTCAGCAAAGTGAATGATATGTCATATGAAGGGAGCTAGATGTATGGCAGAATTACAATCAGGCGATATCGTTAAACTATTTGTGAAAGAAAAACAAGATTCAAAGTATATTCTTACTAATGATTTTGTTGATATTCCACTGAATATTTCGGAAGTAACGGAGCCTTTAGAATTAAATAGTAAAATTGAGGTATTTTTATTCGCTGACCGTAGAGGAAATCTATCAGCTACAACAGCTATACCTCATATCAATAAAGATGAATTCGGCTGGGCACGCGTATTACATGTAAAAGATCGTGATGGTGCTTATGTTGATATTGGTACTTCAAGAGAAGTATTAGTACCGGCGGAAGATTTACCGAAGCTTAAGCCACTATGGCCAGAGCCGGGTAATCATTTATTCATCACGTTGCGCACAGACCGTGATGGAGGTTTATTCGGACGCCTTGCAACAGAAGAAAAGGTATTGGAAATGTATGAAGATGCAGAACCAGAACTTTTCAACCAAAATATCATTGCTCGACCGTATCGTTTATTACCAGTTGGAACTTTCCTTATTGGCGTAGATAAACCTTATCGTGTTTTCGTACACGAGTCAGAGCGTAATGCAGAGCCTCGCCTTGGTACAGATATCTCAGTACGTGTAATTGAAGTGAAAGAAGATGGTACGATTAACGCTTCAATGTTACCACGTAAGTACGAACGTCTATCGGATGATGCTGAAAAAATCTTCGCTTACTTACAAGAAATTGGCGGTAAAATGCCATTCGGAGATAAATCATCGCCTGAGGAAATTAAAGAGATGTTCCATATGAGTAAAGCAGCATTTAAACGTGCTTTAGGAACATTAATGAAAGCCGGCCGAATTACACAAGTAGATGGCTGGACAGAAATTAAAGAATAAAATTGATGGAGCAGAAGTAGAAAGTTTCCATACTTTCAGAAACTTTTTGCTCCTTTTTTTCGTATTAATACATAGAGGTGAGAAAATAAAATTAAAGTGTACCGCAATTGCCATCAAAATAATGCAATGATGTAGTTACATGATTAGTTTTCCTATGTCTCATTACTAATAATTGTTCTTGAACGCATCATTATGAAAAAATCGATTCTAATAATGTATATGAATGACATGTATATGAAGGAGGAAGAAGAGATGAAGAAATTTTTAGCCGTTTTAACAGCTATGTTTTTAACAGTCTCAGTTGTAACACCATCTATTAGTTTTGCAAGCACAACTGATACTTCAACAAAAAAAGGGATTAATGAAAAATTAGGAGTGCCAATCGTTGTTTATGGTGGTAACCTATCAGATACAGAGAAAGAAAGCGTGAAGAAAAGTCTAGATGTAGCAAGTGAAGCGGAAGTAGAAGAGATTACAGTAACAGGTGCGGATTTAGTGAAATACATCTCAGATGGTGATGCACGTTCTCGCATGTATTCATCAGCGAAGATTACGCGTAAAGATGCTGGATCAGGATTAGTCATTAATATCGTAACACCACAAAATATTACGCAAGTTACATCAGATATGTATGCAAATGCTATGTTAACAGCTGGTATTGAGGACGCTGTAGTAGAAGTAGCCGCTCCTAAAGCAGTTACAGGACACTCTGCACTTGTAGGTATTTATAAAGCATATGAAGTGACAACTGGCGAAAAGCTAGACACAGAACGTACAGATGTGGCGAATGAAGAGCTTTCTGTTGCAACGGACTTAGCACAAAATTCAGGTGTTGACGATGAAAAAGTAAGCCAACTATTAACTGAAATTAAAAAGCAAATTGCAGAACAAAAACCAGCAACAAAAGAAGACGTTGAAAAAATAGTAAACGAACAACTTAGTAAATTAGAAATTAATTTAAGCGATCAAGATCGCCAACTACTAATTGATCTAATGAATAAAATCAGTAACTTAGATATCGATTTTAGTAAATGGGGAAGTCAACTAGAAGACTTAAGTAGTACATTAAAAGATAAATTAGGTAGCATTTCAGAAGACATTAATAGTGATACAGGCTTCTGGGCAAGTGTAAAAAACTTTTTCCAAAAAATAATGGACGGCATTAGTGGTATTTTTAACTAAGTGCTGATAATGCCAATTTAAAAGACTACTCCGTACCAAAGGTATGAAGTAGTCTTTTTGTGTGGTGGAAAATTAACTGAGCATTGTAATTGCAATAGAAATAGTAGAGTGATAATATGTGTTTAATAAATATCTCGAAATCGAGATATATTTAAAGGGATTTTTTATATAATAGGAGGCATTTGATATGTCATTACATTTAGCAGGAATTCACCATGTTTCAGCAATTACAGCTAGCGCAGAAAAAAACCATCATTTTTTTACAAAAATTTTAGGGATGCGTCTTGTGAAAAAGACAGTTAACCAAGACGATACATCTTCATATCATTTATTTTACGCAGATGCAGTCGGTACACCTGGATCAGATATGACGTATTTCGATATTCCAGTAGCAGGTCGCACTTATCCGGGTGTTTCAAGTATTAACAACACAGCTTTTCGAATAAAATCTAAAGAAGCATTACAATATTGGTTGAATCGCTTTAAAGAATTAGAAGTAGAGCACGATGAAGTGCTGGAGCGCTTCGGTCGCCAAACTTTAACATTTCGTGATTTTGAAGGCTCACGATTAATGCTTGTAGTAGACAATGGGGAAGGTGTACCTTATGGAAAAGCATGGACAGAAACGGATATACCAGCAGAGTTTGCAATAGTTGGGTTAGGACCTGTAACATTAACTGTCCATATGGCAACGCCAACTGAAACCGTATTATCGAAAGTTTTGGGGTTTGAAAAAGTGGGAACATATCCATCAGCAATACCTAATATGCCAGATATTATTGTCTATACGACAGGTGAGGGTGGTGCAGGTGCTGAAGTGCATATTGAAGAACGAACAGACCTTCCACGTGAACGTCCAGGTAGAGGAAGCGTACACCATGTTGCTTTCCGAGTAAATACTTTTGAAGAATATGATTTATGGGAAGAAAAATTGAGAGAGCATGGTTTCCATACTTCAGGCAAAGTAGATCGCTTTTATTTCCGGTCAATTTATTTCCGTGAACCAAACGGTATATTATTTGAATTAGCAACAGATGAGCCGGGCTTTACATCAGATGAGCCTCTTGAAACTTTAGGAGAACAATTAGCATTGCCACCATTCTTAGAGCCTCAACGTGAAAAAATTGAAGCGAAATTGCGACCGCTAACACTGTCAGAATAAATTGTGCTACACTAAATTAAAAAAGGGGTGTGTAATATGGAATTTCAATTAAATAATCGTGGTAACGAAGAATTCGCTTTTGAGTACAAAGAAAATGATGAACTATTAGCGGAAATTTGTTGGACGAAATTAGGGGATATTATGGTTGTTGACCATACATTTGTGTCTGAAAAATTACGTGGACAAGGTGTTGCTAAGAAACTATTAGATCGTGCAGCTGATTATGCTAGAGAAAAAGATTTCAAGATTGAAGCTGTTTGCACGTATGTAGTAGCCGCTTTTGAAAAATCAAACGCATATGATGACATTAAAGTATAATTACTTTCATACAATTAAATATTAAGTTTAACGAAACAGCTCACTGAATATTTAGTGGGCTGTTTTTAATAAAAGTGAAACCAAATTAAAGGGAAACCGTATAGTAAGTAGAAATGATAATTAAGAGGTGATTAGATGAAGAGAACTGGAGAATTGGCTTTAGGTATTATTGGTTCTGTTTTTAATGTAATTGTAATTATTGCGCTTGCTATAATGATGTTCGGTATCTCAACATTTGCGAATGATCCAACATTCACAGATGAAGTATTGTCAGATATGCAGAAAGATCCGAATTTAACTTCAGGACAGATTGAAGCGGCAACTACTTTCATCGATAATATGCCAACTTATTTAAATGCATTTGGATGGCTTGGCGTTGCTCTATTAGTAGTATCGCTTGTGTTTGGCATTTTAGGTGTTGTGTATATTAGAAAAAGTGATAAACAAAATGTAGCAGGCACTTTCTTTATATTAGCAGGTGTATGTGCAGGGATTATCTCGCTAACAGCAATTCTATTTTATATTGCTGCAATCATGAGTTTTGTAAGAAAACCAAAAGTTGAAGAAATTGATACTTTTTATGTAAATGAATAGAACAAAAGAGCTCTCAGTAAAAAAACTGAGAGCTCTTTTTATTTATTGGTGAAAAAGTTTTCCTTCCACTATATTCAAAAGCATATGGTAAACATCTTTAGGTATTTCTTGTAGGTTAAGATTGGGTTCGTAAATCTGTTTATGCGTTAGCATGGCAAGAAATGAACCAATTAATCCTACTAGAAACGCGTTTGTTATTGTAGTAATAAGATGGAAAGTAATATTTAGTATCTCTAGGTGGAATGTTTTTAGAGAACTCTAAATTGTTTTTGAAAATGGTGAAAAAAAGTGATATGAACTATTCTTGAACCTATTTCTAAATTGTCCGATTTTTTTATTTATTTAGCAGTGATTGGGTCGAAAAGGTATAGAAAATATGAAATAATGAATACTAAGGAGTGATATATAATGGCTTGGAAAGAACAGACATTTGACGAGTTAACAACAACGGGTCTATACCGCATATTACAATTACGCATAAACGTATTTGTAGTTGAACAAAAGGCATATTATGCAGATCTGGATGACCATGATCAAAATTGTGTACATGTAACGTATGAAAAGGATGGCAAACTAATTGCTTATTCACGAGTTCTACCACCAGGCGAAAAATTTGAAATGGCCTCATTTGGACGAGTAATCGTTTTACCAGAAGCCAGAGGAACAGGGCTAGCACAAGAGCTCATAACAAGAGTGATGGCAATTCTAGAACGCAATTGGCCTGAAGCAGACCTATTTATAGAAGCTCAAGCCTATTTACGAAAATTCTACAGTGCTTTTGGGTTTGAAGCTGTTTCGGAGGAATATATTATGGAATGTTTGCCTCATATTGATATGGTGTGTAAACGAAAAAAATAGTATTTTGCAAGGTGAATTGAAATGTCATGTTTAGTTATTTGGATAAAAGGTAAATAACATAGTATGATGGAACAAAATATTGGAAGGAATGATGTTCAATGGCAAAAGGTAAATCTTTAGTTATCGCTGGTATAGCAGCAGGTGCATATGCATATTTCCGAAAAAAAGAAAACCGTGATAAAGCGGTAGTTGCATTTAATAATACAAAGGTAAAAGTTAATTCATTTATTGAAGCGCAAAAACACAATTATTCTGATTTAACTGAAGCTGGACACCCGAACCCTTATGATGAGGGTGATTCTAGAATGGTAGATGAAGGTGCGCTAACAAGCGTTCAATATTACAATGCTGAAGTGCATGGTGATGGACAAGGTAATTCATTTGATGATCCAGAACAGCCTGCAGATGATAAAAAAGAATAATATTGTAAAAGCCAACCGCCAACCGTAATTGATTTGCGGTTGGCTCTCTTTTTTTGTATCAATGAATACAAAAAAGAGGAGCCCAAATCTTCGGAATTTCAAAGATTTGAACAACCTCTTATAATAAGCAATTTAGAACTGAATTATTATTTTACTTCTTCAAGTTCTGGAGCTAACATTTGACCGTGTTTAGCAAGGTTTGTATGGAATTCAAAAGCCTTTTCTAATACGTGAGGAGTTTGTCCCCCACGTGCATTAGCTTCTTCTACATATGCATTTAATGCAGCTTTGAATTTAGGGTGAGCACAGTTTTCGATAATAAGTGTTGCACGTTCACGAGGAGCAAGTCCGCGTAAATCAGCATAACCTTGTTCAGTTACAATTACATCTACGTCATGTTCTGTATGGTCAACGTGAGAAACGAATGGTACTACTGAAGAAATTTTGCCACCTTTAGCGTATGATTTAGTAACAAAGATAGAAACACGAGAATTACGTGTAAAGTCTCCTGATCCACCGATACCATTCATCATTTTCGTACCGCTTACGTGAGTTGAGTTCACGTTTCCGTAAATATCAAGCTCAAGAGCAGTATTAATCGCGATTAGTCCCATACGACGGATTAATTCTGGATGGTTAGAAATTTCTTGTGGACGTAATAATACTTTTTCTTTGTATTTTTCTAAATTGTGATAAACAGATTCCATTTTCTCTTGAGAAAGTGTTGTAGAGCAACCACTAGCAAATTTTACTTTACCAGCATCGATTAAGTCGAATACAGCATCTTGTAAAACTTCAGAGTAAACCTCTAAATCTTTGAATTCAGAATCTAACATACCGTGAAGTACAGCGTTTGCAACTGAACCAACACCAGATTGCATTGGAGCAAGTTCTTCAGTTAAACGACCTTCTTTAATTTCATTACGTAAGAAACCTAGTAAGTGAGAAGCGATTTGGTCTGTTTCAGCATCTGGTGGTACGATTGCAGATTCAGAGTCTTCTTGATTTGTAATGACAATACCAGCAACTTTATCTAAATCTAAAGGAATACCGATTGTACCAATACGATCAGAAGCATTTAACAATGGAATTGGACCACGTTCACCTTGGTTATCTGGAATGTAGATATCGTGCATACCTTCAAGAGCTGGATAAGAAGCAAGGTTTAACTCGATAATTACTTTATCTGCCGTTTTAACGAAAATTGGTGAGTTACCAACAGAAGTAGTTGGAATTAACATACCATCTTCGGTAATTGCTACTGCTTCAATGATAGCTACATCCACGCCTTTCATAGCGCCTTGACGTAAGTACTCAGCAGTAATAGATAAATGTTGATCGATATAGTACATATCACCATTGTTAATGTGTCCACGCATAGCGCTATCAGATTGGAAAGGTACGCGTTTACCAATAATACCAGCATCAGACATAATAGTATCGATATCTGATCCTAAAGATGCACCTGTATATACATCAACTTTGAACTTTTCGTTTTTAGAACGCTCTACTAAAGCCATTGGTACTGCTTTTGCATCCCCTGAACGTGTGAAGCCACTTAGACCTAGTGCCATACCATCTTGAATAAAAGATGCAGCCTCCTCAGCTGTAATTACTTTTTTCGCAAGTTCTGCATGACGAAGTCTTTCTTCGATTTTTACTGTCATTACTATCATCCTCTCTGCTTAATGAATGCTTTTTGATCATTATTACATAAAATTTCTATTTCTATAAAATAGCCAGGAATGAAGATTATACCTATTTTTTATATTATCATCGAATTGTCACATTTGCTCGGAAAAAGCATGAAAAGGCTTAAAACTAGCGAAAAAGAGAAAAAAAGCGCATGAACGAGAAAAAGCCGTCTTAAAAGACAGCTTTTTCTTATGTTTACTTAGAATCCCAGTGAACGACGGAAATAGCTTGCGTAACGCTGACTGACAGGAATTCTTGTCCCATCCTTCATGATTAATAAGAAGGTTGAATGAGAATCTGGTTGGATTTCTTCAATAAAGTCGATATTAACAATGTATGATCGATGGCAACGGATGAAAGAGTCCGGAGATAAGAAAAGCTCTAGATCACTTAAATTCAATCGATGGTAGCCTTCTTTGTGCATTGTTTTCACAAAAGTCTTCCGTAGTTGAGTTTCTAAATAGATAACCTCTTTATGTTTGACAGGGTACCAACAGTCATCAATTTTAATCGTAATGTAGTTTGTAAGGAAAGGAGATGGCTTTTGTGGAAAAATAGCTGTAATGGCCCCTGTGGTTTCCCCTTCTTCCATTAACGGAATACTCATTCCATAGTAAGGAATGCCGAACACTTCAGGTTCGATAAATGAATTGATTTTTTGTCCGTAACGAAGAGCTTGGTGAGTTGCTGAACCTTCAGGGATTAAGTCACCCGGTTTGATTTTTAAATCAACTTTTTTGCTTGGCTGATAATATAAGTATTCTTCAGTATCTGAAATAACGATTGAAGTGTTATCAGGGAAAAACTCCTTAATAATCTGTATCAATTCCTCGATAGATCGTGGATCCATAAATCCTTACCTCGTTTCTTTCCATTCTTAAGTACTTTCTCAACATTTTACTATAGTTTAAAGAGGAATTTAAGTAAATAGATTGATTGGAATTTTAAAAAATTTATTGTTGGATTTAGGGTGAAACAAAAGGTACATACTTTGCTTGGTTAATACTATAGTTTTGTCATAAGAGTTTGTAAAGAATTGTGGCTTATATTCCAATGCAAACAAAAACATGCCCTTAAATTATTATTAATGGATAAATTATGTATAATATATATAAATCACCTGTAAAATTAGTGAGAATAACGACCTATAATATATTTTTTTACAAATTTTGCTTAGAAAGGCATAAAACTATTTTCATATTACCAATTTCGTTATATAGTTATTTAAAGTCTATTATAAAACATGCGCATATTGTAGAAAGATGGGGAGTATATGCTACAACACCAATATTCTATTTCAGAAGCTATTTCAAAGAGGTATTTCCAAGAGATTGAAACGATGAACCGTTATGAGGGTATTGAAAGATTTTTTGAAATTGAATCCCAATTGTTGAGAGAGATTTATCAATTAGAGGCTGAAGCTTCTAAGGAATCTTTGCGTCGTCTAATCGATATATTATCAGAGCGATCTGGGAAGCACTTTTTCAGAGCAATCAGACATTATTTTGTTGTACTTTCATCAGTTGTTACCAGAAAGCTTATTGAAAATCAGGCACCATCTAAAAAGGCATTTGCCTTTAACGCCGCTTGCGTTGAGATGATTGATCAACGTATGAATGATGCAGAATTTTTGCAGTTTGCGGATGATTTAATAGAGTTCTATATTTATGTGATTTCTGAAAGAAAACAACCTTCTTACAAGCATCAAACTGTCAATAAAGTCATTATGTTTATCGATGATGAGGTGGAGACAGACTTATCTGTAGAGGATATTGCTTTGTACTTTACAATCAGTACAAGCCATCTGTCGCGTATTTTTAAGGAGCATGTGGGAATTACATTGGTAGAGTATTTGAACGTAAGACGTGTAGAGGAATCGCAATATTATTTAAGGCATACAAATAAAAGTATTTCAGATATTTCAGAGCAATTTCACTTCTGTAACCAGAGCTACTATACACGTATTTTCAAGAAGTATGTGGGGCTGACTCCTAAGCACTTTAGGGATCAACCAAATCATGAGTACTTTCGTTTTCAACTACCAGACCGAAATATTTGAAAATATTGATAGTTTGCTCCTTCTTTGATTTGATATGTACCTTATATTTAAGGTATACTTCACTATAGTTTGAGAAATTGTAGGTGAGAAAATTGAAGAAGAAACTTGGGTTACTCTCAATGCTTGGTTTGACGCCATTTGTGCTAGCTGGTTGTGATTCAGTGAAAAACCAAGAAGGCTTTTTTTATAGCTTGTTCGTAAAGCCAATGGAATTTGTTTTAGATTTCTTTGGAAATACGTTATTTACAGATAGTTACGGATTGGCGATCATCTTAATTACGGTTCTTATTCGACTTATCTTGATGCCGTTTATGCTTAAAAACTATAAGCATCAACAAGGTATGAAGACGAAAATGGATAAGTTAAAACCTGAAATGGATGATATCCAAAAGAAATTGAAAGCAGCAAAAACAAAAGAAGAACAAATGGCATTGCAACAAGAAATGATGGGTTTATATCGTAAACATGGTGTCAATCCATTGAATATGGGTTGTTTACCAGTAGTGATACAAATGCCGATCATCATGGGGCTTTATTATGCAATCCTTTATTCGACTGAGGTTAAAACACATGAATTCTTATGGTTTAGCCTAGGTAAACCAGATATTATTATGACATTGATTGCTGGTGCGATTTATTTCGTTCAAGCACAAGTGTCGTTATGGACTGTTCCTGAACAGCAAAAGTCGCAAATGAAATTGATGATGTATATTTCACCAATTATGATTATGTTCATCTCATTCTCTAGTATGGCAGCATTACCACTTTACTGGTCTGTCAGCGGTGCGATTTTAATATTCCAAACATATCTTGGTCGTAAGTTCTATTCGCAACATCCAGAAAAAGCAGCAGAATAGTAATACAATGATCGGGGCAGATAGTGTCCCGATTTTTTTGGAGGAAAATACTTTGAAAGCAAAACAAATTACGGGTGTACTTGTTGTCATTACGAGTTTATTGGCTCTATATTTTATCATTAAACAAAATTTTAATGTAGCTATACTCTTCATGACATTAATGTTCACCGTTACAAATGGATTTAGAGCAAAAGATTTTAAGGAAAAAGGTTTTGAAAAAGAGGCTAAATGGATGCGAGGAATGTCTATTTTCTTCGGTGTAGCTACGTTAGCGATTTTAGTAGTGAATTTCATATAACCTTATTATGAAACGGTATCTTGCGATTGCTAGATATCGTTTTTATTGTTAAACGAAACATTATTGCAAATAAATCGTCTATATAAAAGGGAACTGGTAATTGATAATTCAATAGAATCACTATAAAATGATGAAAAATATACAAAAGAAGGATAGGTATCGATTTGTGATGAGTAAAAATAACCATATCGAATTTCCATTTAAGATGATGGCCTCATTTGCAGTTTTCGCGCTAATGATGTCAGGTTGTGGAAATGAAAATGCCGAAAATAAGGATGAACAATCATCAAAAAAAACTGAAACATTCCAAGAGGATTTAAAAACGCAAGATCAAAAAAAGAATGAACAAAAAGTAGTACGTGATGCTGGTGGTTATATCGAGGGACAAGAGCTTCCTAAAGAAGCGACTTATATAAGCGATTTGTTAATCGCTAGTAAAAGATATCCTTTACCTGCCGATTTTGCTCCAGGTGAAGATCCTGATGCACGTGAAGCCTTTGAAGAATTAAATGCTGCGGCTGTACTTGAAGGATATACTTTTAATGCTTTTAGTACATATCGTTCTTATGATCGTCAAGTTGAGTTGTATGCTAATTATGTAAATAGGGATGGTAAAGAGGCAGCAGATACGTATAGTGCTCGCCCTGGTTATTCTGAACATCAAACAGGGTTAGCTTTTGATATTGGAGAGGTAGGAAATGAACAGTTCTTTGCCGATGAAGGTTTCGGTACAACTGCAGCAGGGCAATGGCTTGCAAAAAATGCCCATAAATATGGTTTTGTTATGCGCTATCCTGAAGGAAAAGAAGATGTCACAGGTTATATGCATGAATCTTGGCATTTCCGTTATGTAGGTAAAGATATTGCTAAAGATATTTATAAAAATAACAGTACATTAGAAGAATACTTAGAAATCGAAAAATAAAATGCTATATAATAGGAAAGCCTTCTGAACATAAATTCAGAAGGCTTTTATTGTTTATAAAATTGGTGATAGTAGACGAGATACGGATTCTTTCATTTTTATTATACGAGAACGGTTTGCGTATCTTTCGGGTGTTAATTCAGTACTTAACTGCATATCTTGCTCAAACAATTCTGCTAATTGATGGGAAGTTTCTCGATCATAGATAAATGCATTTACTTCAAAATTTAGTTTAAAACTTCGGTAGTCAATATTAGCTGTACCTACTGTAGAGGCTTCATCATCGATGACGATCATTTTTGAATGCAAGAAACCATTTTCATAAATATAGATTTTAGCCCCGGCTTTAATGAGTTGACCAATATATGAATAGGTTGCCCAGTAAACAAACATATGATCAGGTTTGTTAGGAATCATAATACGCACATCAATCCCTGATAAACAAGCAATTCTCACTGCATCCATAAAACTATCATCAGGAATGAAATATGGTGTTTGAATATAAACGTATTTCTTAGCCATACCAATTAGTTTTACATAGCCGATTTTAATTTGTTCCCATTCTGAATCAGGTCCACTAGAAACTATTTGCAAACCAACTTCACCTTTACGGGAAAAAGTAGGGAAGTATCGATCAGAATATTCAATATCCTGGTTATCAGAAGCTTGATTCCAGTCTAAAATGAAGCGAGTTTGAATTGGATGTACAGAACTTCCTTCTATACGTAAATGTGTGTCACGCCAGTAGCCGAATTTTTTGTTTAATCCAAGGTATTCGTCACCGACATTAAATCCGCCGAGGTATCCTGTTCGACCATCCACAATAACGAGCTTGCGGTGATTTCGGTAATTCAAACGGGGATTAATGAGAGGTAAGATTGATGGGAAAAATACTTCCACCTCACCACCTGCCTCTATCAACTCCTTGAAATGTCGCTTGTGTACTCCTCTAGAACCCATTTCATCATATAATACTCTTACTTGTATCCCTTGCTTTGCTTTTTTTATTAATTCATTGTATATATGTCTTCCCAAGTTATCCATTTTGAAAATATAGTATTGAATATGGATATGATCCTTTGCAGTTTCAATATCTCTTAGCAAAGCTTTAAATTTTTCAGCACCATCAGAATAAATCTTTACAGCGTTGTCTTGTGTTAGTACAGCATGATTTGAACTTAGGTGCATATAGATAAGGTCTTTATAATGAGCTGCATCATCTAAACGGTATTCAAACGTACTATCTTCAATTGCTTGCATTTGATAATTGATTAGTTTTTCAATCCCAATTTTCTTGCGACCTTCCCATCGGAAAAGGTGCTTTTTACGTAATTTGCGACCTAATAATAAATAAAGTATGAAACCGCCTACTGGGAAGAAGAAAAGGACTAATATCCAAGCCCATGTAGAGGAAGGCTCACGTCGTTCTAAAAATATAATTGGGATTGCTAATAAGATGTTCAGCGATAAGATGATGGATACCATAAATGAAAACACCTTCTTCCATAATTTCTTTTCTTTAGTATATCTTATAAATCTATAAGAAAGAAGAATATAAAGTTCGCATATAAGTTTCTTTAAAACCTACTTGACCAATAGGGATTAATGGTTTATGGTATTCTATATAATTATCATTTATGTTTTTCTTTACTAGGAGGATTTACTGTGAATATTTTATTGACATCACTCAATGTTGTAGTACTTTTACTGCTCATTGGTTTATTAATTATTATGCACCGCAAACATATATCTTTTTCAAAAAGGGTATTTGCTGGTCTAGGTTTAGGAATTATATACGGGTTAATCTTGCACTTTGCGTATGGCGTTGATGCACAAGTATTAGAAGATTCAGTTGGATGGTTTAGCATCATTGGATCGGGATATGTAAAATTACTTCAAATGGTTGTAATGCCATTAGTATTTATCTCTATACTTTCAGCGTTTACGAAAGTCATTATCGGTAAAAACTTTGGGAAAATGGCTACACTTATTTTATTTATCTTAGTTGGTACAACGGCGGTCGCCGCTGCGGTGGGTATTGCTTCTGCTGTAGGCTTTCAATTGGATGCATCACAAATCGTCCAAGGTGATGCAGAGATGCAACGTGGTGAAGATATTGCTGCAAAATCAGCAGATATTGGTGAAAAAACGTTGCCACAACAAATTATTGATTTGCTCCCAGCTAATCCATTTTTAGATTTAACAGGTGCTCGTTCTACTTCAACAATTGCAGTTGTTATTTTCGCAGCATTCCTAGGGTTTGCTTATTTAGCAGTTAAACGTCAAGACGAAAAGACAGCTGATACAATAAAAGTAGGGATTGATGCAATCTATGCTTTAGTAATGGGTGTAGTGAAAATCGTTTTACGTTTAACACCATTCGGTATTTTGGCAATTATGGCGTCAACAGTTGCAACATCAGATTTTAGTGCAATATACAATATGGGTAAATTCGTTATCGCTTCATATGTAGCGTTGTTCGTAATGTTCATTGTTCACTTATTGATTGTGACTGTGTCAGGTTTAAATCCAATTACTTATGTAAAAAAAGTGGCACCAACATTATTGTTTGCCTTCACTTCACGTTCTAGTGCAGGTGCATTACCGCTTAATATTCAAACACAAACAAATCGTTTAGGTGTTTCAGAAGGAGTAGCAAATTTCTCTGGTTCATTTGGTTTATCAATTGGTCAAAATGGGTGTGCAGGTATCTATCCAGCTATGCTGGCTGTTATGATTGCGCCAAGTGTTGGAATTAACCCATTAGAACCATCATTTATTTTCACGTTGATTGCTGTAGTAGCAATTAGCTCTTTCGGTGTGGCAGGTGTTGGCGGTGGTGCAACATTCGCGGCAATTCTTGTATTATCAGCGATGAATTTACCAGTAGCCCTTGCAGGTGTTTTAATTTCTGTTGAGCCATTAATTGATATGGGGCGTACAGCTTTAAATGTAAATGGTTCAATGACTGCAGGTGTTGTAACTGCACGTGTGACAGGTGAATTGGATAAAGATATTTATAACACTGAAACATCACAAGAACTAACTGAAATTTAATGTACTTAATGAAAGCCTGCTCTAGTATTACTTAGATCAGGCTTTTTTTACATCTAGAATCCTTTTTTAAATACGTCTCTGGTCTGATATGGTATATCTTTCTTTTTGATATAGTAAAATAAAGGAAAGAGGTGCTGTGGTGAAGAAAGTATTGGTAAGTATATTCTTAATAGCAATAATTATAGTTTGTGGCTTTTATTATTTTACTGGATTGAAAATGAAAAATGCGATTATCGAGAAAGAGATTGAGGTAACAGATATAGATGAGATTGAGTTAATAAGCTCGTCTATTGACATTGAAGTCGTTGAAGGTAAAGGGGATAAAGCGGTTTTCACTATATCAGGGAGAGCAAATCCTAATTTGACAAAGAAGGCTTCTTTAGATGTAAAGAAAACTGATCGCACTATTGTAGCTGAAGCAAAATTTAAAAGATTATTCTCATTTTTTGGTTTCAATAGAGGGTCGGTCCACTTAAAAGTAGCATTGCCTAAAGCTACGTATGAAAAAATATTAGTAAATACTTCGTCAGGTGATGTAGCGTATATAGATATTGCTACGAAAGGGTTAGCTATTCATACCGCTTCAGGTGATATAGTTGGGAATAATATTACTGTAGATGGTGACATAGAACTAACTACTTCTAGTGGAGATATTAGCGTCCGAGATATGCAAGCGAAGAAAGTTATAATGGATGCAACTTCAGGAGATGTTACAGGTCAAAGCATTACCATCGATGGTGAAGCAAAATTAACCACATCTAGTGGAGATATAGGCACTCAGGATGTAAAAGCAAAGAGCATAATAATGAATAGTACATCGGGAGAGATAGTTGCGGATTATTTATCTGGAGATACTACAGCTAAAACTAGCTCTGGCGATATTGCGGTTTTAGTAAATACATTGAATGGAAATATAACGCTTAGTACTGCAAGTGGAGATACGGCTGTAATTTTGAAAAACAAGGCAGATAATTTAAGTGTAGATTTCATGAGTGATTCAGGAGATGCAACAGTAATATATGCTGGTATGACTTTTAAAGAGAAAAAAGATCATCGAATCGTGGGGGAAATCGGTAACGGAAACCCGGTCGTGAAATCCCGAACAAATTCAGGTGATTTTGAATTAATCGCACAATAATACAAAATGGGAAATTACCTCCTTTTTTTCGTAGCCATTTAGCTATAAAATGAAAGTAGAAGAAAATATTCCTATTTTGTGATTAATAGTATTTATATGGAAACTTCTATTTAAACATTTCGTTATTATAGTAAAACGTTAAAGGGGCTTTTCTATGTATTGGTGTAAAATTGCGCAGACAGAACATGAATTTGATGAAATCGCCAAACTTAACTACGAAACATTTGTAGAAGAAATCCCTCAGCATGAGCCAAATCCTAGCGGTCGACGAGTGGATGCTTTTCATCATGAAAATATGTACTTAGTTGTACTGAAGGATGAAGAGCTCGTTGGTATGGTTGCTTTTCGAGATATTCGACCTTTCTCTTTGGATAATAAGATTGGTCCAGTGGAAAAGTTATTACCGGCAGATGCTTTATTAGGGAAGCTTTGTGAGGTACGATTGTTAGCTGTTAAGAAGGAGCATCGAAATGGACGTGTCTTTTTTATACTGACACGAGCTCTAATCGACTATGCTTATGAAAATGGCTATGGCGCTGCAGTTATCTCTGGTACTGTACGTGAAGAAAAATTGTATATACAAATGGGCTTTGAGGCATTTTCAGAGCCAGTTGGGGCAGTTGATGCAAAATTTATCCCGATGGTGTTAACGACTGAGCGCTATGAGAAATCGTTAGCAGGTCGTTTTAAGCTACGACGTTACTCCTTTTATCCAGGACCAGTCCAAATGACAGAGGCTATTCAAGCGCCCTTACTCAAGACGCCAGTATCTCATCGTTCCTATTCTTTTTCTAGAACGATAGGACAGGTGCGTAGTAAGTTGGAAGCGTTAAGTGGAGCACGTTATGCACACTTGCTGTTAGGAAGCGGTACATTGGCGAATGAGGCAATGATTGCACAGCTTACCAAACTCTCTGGAAGAGGATTAATTGTTACGAACGGTGCATTTGGTCAGCGCTTGCAAAAGCAAGCAGAGCGTTGGCATTTAGAACATGACTGGCTTCGTTATGATTGGGGCCAATCATTTAACGAAGCAGAATTAGAAAGTATTTTAAAACAGTCTGATTTTGAGTGGCTGTTAATGGCTCATGGTGAAACATCTACTGGAATGTTAAATAATCTAGAGATGGTACAAAATTTATGCGAGACATATAATGTGAAACTTTGTATGGATTGTGTAAGTTCTTTTGGGACATATCGCTTTTCAATGGAGAAAGTATTTA
The DNA here is from genome assembly GCF_050279675.1 of Viridibacillus sp. NPDC093762. Lineage (NCBI taxonomy): Bacteria > Bacillati > Bacillota > Bacilli > Caryophanales > Caryophanaceae > Viridibacillus > Viridibacillus sp. NPDC093762. Next base: position 51,930 of record NZ_JBNNUK010000020.1, read on the forward strand.
TAGCAACAGCAGTTAGTGGTAAGGCAGTCGGCACAATGAGTGGTATTGCCGTAGTATTTTCAAATCATGTTATTGCAAAAAGTGAGCAACTTCCATCGTATATTGATTTAGGCAATTATTCTAATCATAATATTCCATTTACTTATCCAGCGCAGTTGATGGAGAGTTTTAACAACGCGCTATTAGCCTATACTGAAGGAAATCGCTACGATTTATTGCAAACACGATATAAAAAATTACAACAGGCAGCTATAGATGGAGACTTTACTTTCTTAACAACTGAAGGCTATCCAATGATCGTTACATTGAAAGCAGACGAATCTTTAACGAGTATGGCAGATGCTGCAGCGATGAATGGTTTCCATTTACACTACGAAAGTGCTTATTTAAAAGAGCGTGGATGGGTGCAAATTTCAATCATCCAACCTGACTTTGATGATGCATGGGAACGCTTTAAGAAATGGTATAGTAAGTATAAGGAATACAGAAAACTTAAATGTTGAATGGACTAGTTGAACTGTTAAAACTAGAACGCAAAAAAGCAGATGGCGCTAACGCCCATCTGCTTTCTTTTTTAGCTTTTCATATGTGTCATTAATAAATTGTTTATAGGGTGTATCTATAAAATGCTCGACTAAATCAACACCGATTTTAGCTTCTTCTAAAGCTTTTGCTAATTGCCCTTGTTGCTCATAGCATAAAGCTTTATAAGCATATAATTCATTTTGAAGAGATAAATCATACGGGTGGTGGAAATAATTGGGAAATTCGTCGATTTGTTCAAATGCTTCAAGTGCTTCAGTAAATCGCTTCATCCCGAATAAAGATTTACCTTTTTCAAGATAGTAAAAGGCCATTGTTTTAGTTCCTTCGCACTCATCAAACTCGTAGTATTGCTCAACAAACTCATTGCCCTTTTCGTAGTCTTTAATATAACTGTTGTAGTAATGTGCTTTCGTAAAAATGATAAAACCCTTTGTTGTGGCATCGTCTGTAAAGTCAGCATATTGAGAGAGCTTTTTTAAATAATAATGTATGTTTTGTTCGTTACCATTCATAGCTTCTTTGAACGCGGCTAATCGATAAAGATCATCGATGCGATAAAAAATGCGTGATTCTTTCGATAGTTTGATTGCTTCGTTCATGACTCCAAAACCTTCTTCATCCATCCCGATTGCCAAGTATTCAACAGCTATCATATAAAGTAAATCGAGATTTGGCAGTTCATCTATTACATAGTGATTCCATTCAATTTCTTTTTTAGCAGCTAGTAGAATATTTAACGATTCTTCGTAATTATGATTAATGAACATAGCGGATGATTTTAAAATATAGGCACGTAGCCAATCGTTCATTAAGTTCATCTTTTTGAAGGTTTGAATAGCACGATCTAATGGTTCTTCCCAATGTTTCTTCTCTACATCATATTTAGCCTCAGCATATAATACTAAAAGTTGTCCTGCTTCGTAACTAATGGGTAGTCTGTCTATATAAGGCTCAATTAGTTGTAATCTTTCAAGTTGTGGTTCAATTGCTTCTAATAATTTAGGGACCTGGATACTTTTCACTTTCTCAAGTAACTCGCGTAATTCGGATGCACTTACTTCCTCTAATAATTCACTTACTTCAATCCCGAGCTGTTCTGCAATATATGCCAAGCTATCCATAGAAGGATTGGCTTTATCATTTTCAATTAGACTGAGCATACCTTTTGTTAAACGGTCGCCTGCTAGCTCTGCTAATGTTAGCTTTCGCTCCTTGCGAATTTTACGTATTCGCGTTCCGAGAGTTTCCATACAGACACCTCACTATTTTTGAATTAGTTTAATTATATTAAACTTTATCTTGCAATGGAAGTCAAGTACATGGTATTATTTGTTTAATTAAATTAAACATTTCAATTAAATTAAACTAAAGGTGGAGATGGCAAGTGGATGAAGCGTTAAAGTTAAAGAAAGCGACTTATCATTTATGGACTTTTACGATTAGTAAAATGATTTCTTCATTGGGTTCAAATGTATTAGGATTTGGTATTAGTTTATATATTTTGGCAATGACGGGATCAGCGACTTCTTTTGCTGTAAATATGATTTGTTCTATTATTCCAAGAACGTTGTTAGCACCAATTGCAGGTATGATGGCAGACAAATATTCGAAGAAACCTATCATATTAATTGCACAAGCTTGTACCGTATTAACTATGGGTGGACTCCTTACGTATTCAGCTATATTCGGAATGTCAGTAACAGCAATCTATATTACAACAGCAATTTATTCAATTACTTCAACATTTATAGGCATTACATTTTCTTCTTCAATTGCAAATTTAGTTGATGGAGAACGTTTGCAAAAAGCGACCTCATTTAACCAAGCTTCATTATCTGTAGCGGCAATTGGTGGTCCTGCTCTTGGTGGTATGATGTATGGTTTTGTTTCGATAGAAGTATTCTTAATAATTCATATGGCTGCATACGCTACAGCCTTTTTACTCGAAGCAACAATGGATTTTAAATTGTATTCAAAAAAAGAAGATAAAAGTGAAGGAGATAAAGAAAGCTTTTTACAAAACTTTAAAGAAGGGTTTAGATATTTAAAAACAAAGCGTGTCGTCTTAATTATTATATGGGCTGCGCTTTGGATTAACTTTTTCTTCTCGGCTTTGAGTGTGGGTGGAACTTATGTGTTAGTTCAATTGTTACATGTGAATTCACGACATATCGGAATTATTGAGGCATCAGGTGCAGTTGGGATGCTTGTAGCGTCTATTTATTTCGCGACAAGAAAGCAAGTGAAATATCCGTTATTATTTTCAAAACGATCTATATTGTTATTGGCCATATCATTAGGTTTAATGACTGTTCCACTGTGGATAGATTTCCCGTATATTTGGATAGTTATTTTTTATATAACTATTTTTATAAGCTTTTCTGTATTTGGTGTATTTACGAATACACCAATTGGCGTCATGATGCAAACGGAAGTAGAGGAAGAATATCGTGGGAGAGCGTTCGGTATTCTAGAAACAATGGCGGGGGCGATGATGCCACTTGGAACGCTGCTGTTTGGGTTATTATTTGATAAGTTCCCCGCACAGTGGATCTTGCTCGGCTCAAGTAGTTTCCTTATTATCATAACGCTTTATATGCTAAGATCCTCCGTACTAAAAGAGGCTTATCCGGAATTAGCAAAAGAAACAAAGTCATTTAAATTGACAGAAAAAATCCAGCAACCATGATGGTTGCTGGATTTTCACTTTTATTCTGAAATACGTAATGTTTTTTTAGTTGATTTGAATAGTAGAATGACTAGGATACTTGCTACCGCTAGTGATGCAGAAATAAAATATGTTGAGTTTGCTTGCATTGTGAATACCCAAGTAAAGAATAGGGGCCCGATAATACGTCCCATATTATCCATTGAATATGTTATGCCAGCTGCTGTTCCGTATTTACCGCCAGATTCTTTAGATGTTAACGAAACTGTTAATGTTCTTGCTAAAGCGTTACCTGCTGTGAAGACACATAGCGCAAATCCCGCGAAAGCAAGGCTTGTTGTAAAAGGAAATAGTAATAAACCGCTTGCCGTAATAATTTGAGCGATCATTAACCATTTAGCTTCAGAACCGTCTTTAATACGACGAACAAGACCGCCTTGGACAAGGAAATCGACAAAACCACTAAATAAGAATAAAGAACCTAGTTGAGCAGAGGTGATGTTGATTTTATCCATTTGGAATAATTGGAGAGTCGATTCAACACCAGCAAGTAAAAATGTTACAACGAATGAAAATAGGAATAAGTATCGCACTCGATATTTGAAAAGTGTAGAAGCCCCTTTTGGAACAATTGCACGTTTATTAGCTTCGCCAAGTCGCTCAGGCTCTACTAACACAATACTTGCATAAATGAATAATAGGAAGATTAAAATAGCTGAGGCTGTAAATGGTAAACTCAGGCTATAATGACCAAGTAATCCGCCAATAGCTGGCCCAAAGATGAAGCCTAAACCGATTGACATCCCCATGAATCCCATATACTTATTGCGGTTTTCCTCTGTAGACATGTCACCTATAAAACCTGTGACAGCTGTATAAAGTGCTCCAGAGAATAGTCCACCGACAACGCGGGAAATGTAGAGCATTGTAAGTGAATCGATAAAGATCGAAATTAATAAGAAACTTGTGCAGAAACCGAGAAGCCCCACTAAAATTAATTTTTTACGACCCATTTTATCTGATAATATACCCCAAAGAGGAGCTGTGAAGAAGCTTGCTAAAGAATAAACTGTTAATAATCCACCTACATGCATTTTGTTAAAGCCTTGTTGTACAACAACCTCAGGCAAAATTGGAATTATTAACCCGAATCCTAAATAAACAAAAAACTGTACGGACATTAATAATAGGATGGATTTTTTCATATAATCCCTGCTTTCTATAAACATAAGTATGTTCATTTTAACGCTGTATAAATTTAGAAACAACTATAAGAGCTAAAATAAATAAGCGTTTGATTGTATCGAATTGATCACTCTTTATACCCAATCTGTAGTTCTTCTGGTTGCAGTATGAAGAACTTAATGAGACAACCATCATGACGCGTTTACCTTTTGAGGTTGCACAATTTCCTTGTTATCATAATGTGATAAGATTGAGTAATTTGTGACAACATGTGGATGTATGAATGAAAAATATTTTCTGTAAACACACACAAAACAACTGCTAGGAGCAGTTGTTTTGTGTGTGTTTAAAAATTATTAAGATAAAAGTTTTCTGTTAAGAAGGATTTACTAAGCCCTTAACGGCATATCCTGCCTCTTCAATTGCTTGTGAAATGTCTGTTTTATCCAATTTTGAATTATCATAAGCTACATCTACTGTGCTTTCTTGAAGGTTTACTGATACAGTAGCTACACCTGCAAGTGTACTAACGCCAGTTTCAATAGCTTTTACACAGTGACCACAAGACATGCCTTCTACATTTAATTGAATTGTTTCTGCCATATCAAACACTCCTTATTTTCTCATTAGTTTTTGTATAGTGGTGAGAAGTTCATCTAATACTTCGTCATCACCTTCAGCTAGTCTGTCCTTTACACAGCCTTTTAAGTGTCCGTTTAATAGCACTTTTGCGACACTATTTAAAGCTGATTGTGTTGCGGATAGTTGTGTGATGATATCGTCACAGTAAACATCCTTTTCGACCATGCCCTTAATACCGCGAATTTGACCTTCGGCGCGATTTAGTCGAGTGATTAAATCTTTTTTTACTTGCTCTGGATGGTGACTTTTACGACAAGAGTTATCGTGACATTCGTTCGTCATTTTGTTCCTCCTACGTTTGATGAAATCATTTTATCATACTATAGGGGGGTATTCAAAATTAATGATTTAAATACCTGGTTTAAATATTGCTGTTCAAGGTAGCAAAAGAGTAATAAGTAGCATGAATATTTAAAAAAACACCATTGTCAATAAGGCTTATCATGTAGTATGATTTACTTCCACTTAACATATGTAACAATATTGAAACGTATCAGATGATGAAAAAATGTTATAATAATAAGCATGAAATACTTAAATAGTGGGTATGATGTAGTTGAAACCTTTTATGGGACACTACGTCTTAAATATAAAGAAAAGAAGAGGTGGAAAGTATGGGAAGAGAAGTAGATTTGACTAAAATTGTTTCTAACTTATCAAAGCTTGGCGTTAAAGCAACGACTACAAAATCACGCTTGGAATTACTTAAAGCAATAGCACCACCAAAACAATCACCACAAACACAAAACTAACATGCTCCGCTTCGACTATACGATGTCGAAGTTTTTTTATTTTCAAAAAAAGCCCAGAGAAAACTTTTTCTCTGGGCTTTACTATGATTATTAAAAACTATGATTATTAAAAACTATGATTATTAAAACTCTTCATCCTCATCATGATTACCGAACATATAAGTGCGGTGATGGAATTTCATACTGAATACTAGGCCTAATGCCAGTGCATTTCCCATCATAGAGCTACCACCATAACTGATGAATGGTAATGGAATACCTGTAATAGGTAGTAACTGAATTGTCATACCGATGTTTTCTAATACGTGGAATGTTATCATCGCTATAATCCCAGCACAAACATAAGTACAGAACGGGTCTTTCATTTGCAAAGTTAGCTTTGTCAGATGGAAGATTAGGAAAAAGAATAAACAAATAACGACGCTTGCTCCTATAAAGCCATATTCTTCACCGATTACACTAAAGATAAAGTCAGTATGGTTTTCAGGTACATATACTTCACGACCTTGGTAACCCTTCCCGAAAATTTCACCTGAGCCAATGGCATTTAAGGATGAAATTAAGTGATAGCCATCACTAGATGCATAAGAATAAGGATCTAACCAAGAATATATTCGAGCAAATTGATAAGGGCTAAAACCTAATTTATCTTGTAGGAAGTCTTGCATATAAAGGGCCATCCATAATAAACCAGCCCCTACAGCTGCGGCACTACCTGCTATAGGTAAAATAATTTTCCAAGATATCCCCGCTACGATTACAGTGGCAGCAGTAATAGCAAAGAATACGAGCGCAGAACCTAAATCAGGCTGTTGCATAATAAATGCTAATGGAATTAATAACACGCCAAAAATTTTACCTAATAACATGAAATCTGTTTTCAAAGATCTCATAGTGTATTTTTCATGATGCTTACTGACCATTCGGGCGAGTGCGAGTATGAAAAATGTTTTCATAAATTCGGAAGGCTGAATATCACCTATAGGCAAATGGAACCAACTTTTTGCGCCATTTCGTGGTTCGGCAATTTGACCTTCTCCACCAGGAGCAATTAATAATAGAGCTAATAGGAAAATTCCAGCTCCATATAAATACCAGGACATTTTCTTGTACTGGTCGGGTTCAAAATACATCATCACACTAACAATACATGCGCCGATAAAATACCAAAATAATTGCTTAGTTACAAAGTTTGCTGCATATTGACCAGAAGTTTGAGCTGAAGAAATAGCTGTTACACTGATAATACAAAATAGGAGCATTATAAAAGCGAGCGTCCAGTCAAAACGATCGGAAAATTTTTTATTTGTATTCATTTACGTCACCTAAATTATTTAGTTTCATTTCTTATTTCATTATAGCGTATATCATTGTATCACGCTTCATAATAAAGATGGACGAAATCGAATCACAAATGTTTCAAATTATGATAATTCATCTTATAATGAGAGTTGGAAATGAGGTGATCGACTTGGCAAAAAAAATGCGAGCTGCTGATGATTTTTTGCACCACTTATATGTACATATGAATGAGATTAATCAATTTGTCATTTTTAGTGGTTTGACGTTTCAAGAATTCGTTTCTTCAGTCGGTCCGCTTCAAAATATTTTACTCTTGAAAAATGAATACGAAGACGGTTCATTTAATATGCATACACAGTTAGAATTCGTAGAAGAAAGAAGTATCCGCAAGTTTATAAAGAAAGCCTCAGATTCAAAAAAAGAGCTTTGCTGGATTGATTTCTCAGACGAAAAACGATTAAATCTTTTAACGCCACAAGAACAGGCGGAGCTATTATATATCGGTCATAAAAAAGAGCCTGTCCGTACGCCGTTTTATCACCAGTTACAAAATAAATACGTATATTTGGCCAATGAAGATGAAAAGATGTCTAAAATTTATTTTCGGGATTTACAAGATGTCGAAGAATTATTAGCTAATTTGTTTAATGCCATTATTCAAGAAAAAGAAAAGCCTGCGCCATTTTGGAGAAGAAAAGTAAAAGACAGTATACCAACTTTTACGAAAGAAATGCTTTCGAGCTTTCGCGAGGAAGTGAAGGATGGTGTATTGTTTTCAATGTACAGAATTGAAAAGCCGGACCTTGCATATGTCTTAGAATTGCGCAATATTTCCGATTTAACTTTCCCAGATGAAATTTGGGATGAGTTAAATACAATATTAAAGAAAAAGGCAGAGCAAATTATGGAAGTTCATTGAGTGCCAACTGCATTAAAAGGTTCTCCACGGATATTTCTGTGGAGAATTTTTTCATATTAGCATGCATAAATTTTCTAGAGTGCTATTATAAGTAAAGATATTTTTAATGAAAAAAGATTGAAAGTCCTGCGACTCTTCACGATGAAATCATTTCATGAATCATTTTGGTTCATGATAAACTAAAAGTACAACAAACTGGAGGACGTTTATAAAATGAAAAAAAAATTAGGCTTATTATATGGTGGTAAATCAGCTGAGCATGATGTTTCTCTTTCGACAGCAAGAGCAGTCACTCAAGCGTTAAACTTTGATAAATTTGATGTATTCCCTATTTTCATTACACGCGATGGCGCATGGAGAAAAGGAGATCAGTTAACTGCGCCAGCAGAGTCAATTGAACAATTACAATTAGGTGAAGGTACGCAGAAAAGCATTCCGAATGATGTATCAAGCTTTTTATTAAATAAAGATGAAAAAGAATTTGATGTTATTTTCCCATTACTTCATGGTACAAACGGGGAAGACGGTACAGTGCAAGGTTTATTAGAAGTATTGAACTTACCGTATGTCGGCAATGGAGTTTTAGCTTCTTCTGCAGGGATGGATAAAGTAGTGATGAAGCAATTATTCGAGCATGCAGGTTTAAAACAAGTTCCTTATGTTTACTTCATCCGTAAAGAGTGGAACAAAAATCAAGATGCATTGATTGCTAAAATGGAAGAAGAGCTAACTTGGCCGATGTTCGTTAAACCTGCAAACTTAGGTTCAAGTGTTGGGATTAGTAAAGCATCTAACCGTGATGAGTTGATTAAAGCAATTGATCTTGCGTCAAAGTATGATCGCAAAATTATTGTTGAAACTGGAATCGTTGCACGTGAAGTAGAAATGGGTGTACTCGGAAACGATTCACCAAAAGTATCCGTACCCGGTGAAATCAAACCAGTTACAGACTTTTATGATTACGATTCAAAATATAATGATAATAATACAGGTCTAATTATTCCTGCTCCAGTAACAACAGATGTTGTAGAGCGTATGAAGGATATGGCTATTCGTGCATTTAAAGTATTAGATTGTTCAGGTCTTGTTCGTGCAGATTTCTTTGTAACAGCTGAAGATGATATTGTTATTAATGAAGTAAATACGATGCCAGGATTTACGCCTGTCAGCATGTACCCGATTTTATGGCAAAATACAGGTGTCACATACTCAGATTTGATTGAACAATTGATTGATCTGGCAATTGAAAGACATGACGAAAAACAACAGCTTCAATATCAATAAGACATAAGACGCGAGTGTGATGAGATAATGAAAAAAACATTAAAGCAAATTGCAAAGTGGTTAAATTGTGATCAACAACAATTAGAAGACGTGGTTGTAACAGGAATCTCGATAAATACACGTACGTTGCAAGCCGGAGATTTATTTATCCCTTTCCGTGGAGAAAAAACAAATGGTCATCGTTATGTAACACAAGCATTTGAGAACGGTGCAGCGGCATCATTTTGGTTAAAGGATGAACCGAATCCTCCTGCTGGCCTACCATTACTTTTTGTAGATGATGCAGAAGTGGCACTTCAACAAATGGCATCAGCATATCGACAAGAGCACAGTGCAACGTTTATCGGTATTACAGGCTCTAATGGGAAGACTTCAACAAAAGACTTAGTAGCAGGTGTGTTGTCGCCATACTACAAAGTGCAAAAAACAGAAGGAAACTTTAATAATGAGCTAGGTTTACCCTTAACAATTTTATCACTAGATGAAGATACAGATTTTGCTATTCTCGAGATGGGAATGAGTGGTTTTGGTGAAATTGAATTTTTGACTAAATTAGCTAAACCACATTTTACAGCTATTACGAATATTGGAGAAGCGCATATGCAAGATCTTGGTTCAAGAGCGGGCATTGCAAAAGCGAAGTTTGAAATTGTTCAAGGTTTACAACCAGGTGGTAAGTTGTTCTATGACGGTGATGAGCCATTACTAACGCCATTTGTTACGGAACAAAAAGATTTACAAGCAGTATCATTTGGACTGAAAGGTTCAGCGGATATAACGGCGACTAATATTACGACAACTGAAAACGGTAGTTCGTTTATTGTTGAAGGTTTGTTGAATGAGGATTTCTTCATCTCTGTATTAGGAAGTCACCAAGTGAAAAATACATTGGTAGCGATTTTGATTGCGCGTGAAGTAGGGCTATCAGCCGAACAAATTCGCGAAGCTTTAAAAGAGGTTTCATTAACAAATATGCGCATGCAATTAGTAAATGGAGCGCAAGATATCTTATTTATTAATGATGCTTACAACGCAGCGCCAACTTCAATGAAGGCAGCATTACAGTTTTTACAAACGACGGAAATGCGTTCGGATAAATGGGTAGTGCTAGGAGATATGTTAGAGCTAGGTGAGCTAGAACAACAGTTCCATGAAGAAATTGCAGAGGTAATTGATAGTAAGAGCATCCATCGAGTATGTTTATTTGGACCACGTATGAAGTGGTTATACGATAAGTTGAAAAATAATCTACCAGCTGATCGTCTATTATGGACTGCAGAAGATTATGAAATAATTATTAAACACCTTCATGAAAATGCAGGGGCAAATTCTATTGTCTTGTTAAAAGGTTCACGTGGAATGGCGCTCGAAAATATATTGAACGCGTTTAAATAATATCCTATTTGTAAAAGCATCTGAAAAGGTTAAGTTCCTTTTAGATGCTTTTTTCTTATAAAATAATGGGTATACTATTAGCGGAGGGTGACATGATGACAACAGGCGTGCTATGTATTCATGGTTTTACAGGTGGACCACATGAATTAAAACCATTTGTTGACTTTTTACAGCAGAAGACGGATTGGCTTGTTCTTGTGCCGACTCTTTCAGGACATGGTGAAGAATTACATTTAGATAATTATAAAGCTGAACATTGGCTAATGGATGCGGAACTGGCTTATAAAAAGTTAGCTAAAGAAGTAGATGTAGTCATTGTTGTGGGTTTTTCGATGGGTGGACTAATAGCTCTTTATCTAGCGTTACGCTATGAAGTGGAGAAGTTGGTATTACTAAGCGCTGCGGCAAAATATATTAGCGTCCGTCAATTGTTGAAAGATATTAAAGAATTGACCAACGATTTGTTTCGTGGGGAGCTCGAGCAAAATGAGTTATATTATCGTTATGACAATAAAATTAGCAATGTTCCGATGTCATCGACGTTAGAATTCCTTCGTTTAGTGCGAAAAGTAGAACCTTATTATGAAAAAATCACAGTACCCATTTGTATAGTGCAAGGGGAAGTGGATGGAATAGTGCCAGCAATAACCGCACAATTTTTATATGATCGATTAGGGTCTACGAAAAAGCAATTAATACTTTCACCAAATGGCAAACATCATATTTGCTTTAGCGATGATAGAGATGAATGGTTTCAATCTGTACTAAACTTTTTGTTAGATTGAAAAAAATAGATAATTTTGACTGATGGATATTGATTGCATAGTGTGGATACTCGTGTTAGACTATTGAAAGCAATGGATACATTTTGTGTGAAGACTCTCCGAGATGATGGAGAGTGCTTTTTTTTGAACATTACGGTTTATTCTTTTTTGGGTTAGAATTCCCCGAGAATTGAACCGCTCGGCAAAGACCGGGCTTTACTTTATATATATAAAATTCCTCTGGAACTTAAACAGAGATATATTAAGAGACGGAAACGTTCCTCTCACAAGGCTCGATTTGCCCTATTTTCATCTGAAAATGTAACCATTTGTCAAATGCATGAGCAAAAAGGAGAATGAAACTTTGACAAATTTTTCAGAATTAAACGTTAGCGCTTCTATTCAAAAATCCCTATCACGTATGGGCTTTGAAGAAGCAACCCCAATCCAAGAAGGTACAATTTCATTTGCGAAAGAAGGACGCGACATTATCGGCCAGGCACAAACTGGTACTGGTAAAACTGCAGCGTTTGGTATTCCGCTTATCGAGAAAATTGATATCAATAATCCTGCAATCCAAGGCTTAATTATTGCCCCAACTCGCGAATTAGCAATCCAAGTTTCTGAAGAACTTCATAAAATTGGTTATGATACACGTGCACGAATTTTATCAGTATATGGTGGACAGGATATAGGTCGCCAAATCCGTGCTCTTAAAAACAAACCACAAATTATTGTTGGTACTCCTGGTCGTATTCTTGACCATATCAACCGTCGTACATTGAAATTAGATAACGTTCAAACACTTGTGTTAGACGAAGCTGATGAAATGTTAAACATGGGATTCATCGAAGATATCAATACAATTTTAGAAAACGTTCCAGCTGAACGCCAAACATTACTGTTCTCAGCTACTATGCCTGGACCAATTCGTAAAATTGCTGAGAAATTCATGAAAGATCCTGAAGTGGTTAAAATTAAATCTAAAGAAATGACAGTAGAAAACATTGAACAATTTTTCGTTAAGTCTCAAGAACGTGAAAAATTCGATATCCTTTCTCGTCTTTTAAATGTTCACCAACCAGAATTAGCGATCGTATTTGGTCGAACTAAACGTCGTGTTGATGAATTAGCTCACGCTTTAAGCATTCGCGGCTACCTTGCTGAAGGTATTCATGGTGATTTAAGCCAAGCAAAACGTATTTCAGTATTACGTCAATTCAAAGAAAATAAAATTGATGTATTAGTTGCAACTGACGTAGCAGCTCGTGGCCTTGATATTTCAGGTGTAACTCACGTTTATAACTTCGATATCCCACAAGACCCAGAATCTTACGTTCACCGTATTGGACGTACAGGTCGTGCTGGTAAATCAGGTATGGCAATTACATTTGTAACTCCACGTGAAATGGGTTACCTACGTATCGTTGAAGAAACAACTAAAAAACGTATGACAGCTCTTCGTCCACCAACAGCTGATGAAGCTTTAGTTGGCCAACAAGCTCTTGCAGTAGAACAATTAACTGAACTAGTTGAGAAAAATCACTTAAGTGATTACCGTTCAATGGCAGAAGATTTATTAGCTAAACATGAAGCTGTTGACTTAGTAGCAGCAGCTATTAAATCAATGACTAAAGAGCCGGATGATACACCAATCAAAATCACTGAAGAACGCCCATTACCACAACGTGGCGGACGTTCAAGTGGTGGTGGTAGTCGTGGCGGTCGCTCAAGTGGCGGCGGTGGCGGTTACCGTGGCGGTCGCTCAAGTGGCGGCAGCAGCCGTGGTGGAGAACGCAGCGGACGTGGCGGAGAACGTGGTGGAAGCCGTGGAGAACGTGGCGGAGATCGTGGTCGTCGTGAAGGTGGCGGTCGTCGTGAAGGCGGATCTAGCCAAGGTGGACGCACTCGTGCACCACGCAAACGTAGCGAAGACTAAAATTTACTTATTAAAGCTATCCCATTTTGGTGGGATAGCTTTTTTGTTTTCTCTATATTGGCGTAAACTTAACTATTGGACAGCTCAACTGCATCTCTGTAGACTGTAAATAAATGAAACATTTCTTACTACTCAAACGTAAAAGAGTTATAAGAGAAGAGAGGTGGACGAAGTGAGTGTAGAACCGGAATATCAAATATCAAGAAAAGGTCTAACTGTATGGCGTGTTTACGGTATCATTCAATCACTAATTGTTTTATTAGTAGCGGCAGGCGTTGGAGCATTAACGTGGTTTTTTGAATGGTATTGGTGGATATACATAATCTGCGCAGTAGTGCCGTTTGTTTTTGCATTTTTATTTATTTATTTATTTCCTAAAATACGATGGGAACATTGGCGTTACGAAGTACGTGAACAAGAAATTGAAGTGCAACATGGGTTATTTATTGTTGTTAGGACATTAGTGCCGATGGTGCGAGTACAACATGTTGATACTTCGCAAGGTCCAATATTAAAGCGTTATGGATTAGCTCAAATGACAATCTCAACTGCAGCAACGACGCATACAATTCCGGCCCTCGTTATGGCTGAGGCAGATGATTTACGAGAGCGTATATCTGGATTAGCGAGGGTGGCGGAAGACGATGTCTGATGAAAAATTTAAATTACACCCAATATCAGCTGTTATAAATTTCATTAAAGGTTTAAAGGATTTAATATTACCGTTTGTCGTTATTTTTGTTAGTAATGGCTTTAAGTTGAATTTAGATCCGCATGATGAAGAGTTTTGGGCAGATCTCGTACCATTAGCGATTGCTGGGCTCTTATTAATATTAAATTTAATTGGTGGGATTGTGAAATGGCGACGCTTTGTTTATTGGTTTGAAGACGGTGAACTGAGAGTAGAGTATGGGCTATTCGTAAAAAAGAAACGCTATATCCCATTTGAACGGATCCAAAGCTTAAATTATCAAGAGGGGATTTTCCATCGACCATTTGGGCTTGTCAAAGTCAGTGTAGAAACAGCTGGTAGTAATGATGGGAAAGCAGAAGCAGAATTGACTGCTATCACGCGAAAAGCTGCAGATATGATTGAAATTGAGATGAAACGGACAAAGAGGGAGAAGCGGCAAGTATCTACCTTAAACGAATCAGTAGATGAAATTGGCCATGATTATTTGTCTGAAGCTGATGTCAAGCTAGTCGCAAATCAACAAAAACAATATATTGAAGAGAATATTCAAAGAGATATTATCTTCAAAATGTCTATAAAGGACTTACTTGTTTTAGCAACTACATCAGGTGGTGTTGGTGTGGTATTTTCAGGGTTGGCAGCTATAGCATCGCAATTCGGAAATATAATTCCGTATGATTATTTGTATGGAGAGTTTCAAGCATTTATTAAAGTTGGTGTATTATTAATAGCGCTAGTGGTATTTTTTGTGCTCCTTGTTGCTTGGGCCATATCTGTAGTTCTAACGTTATTGAGTAATTATGGGTTCATTGTTGAACGTGAAAATGACAAAATTATTATTACGCGGGGGTTATTAGAGAAAAAGCGTATAACTATTCCAATTAATCGCATTCAAGGTATTAAAATTGTAGAGAATCCACTGCGTCAAATGTTTGGCTATGCAACGGTTGTTGTTGAAAGTGCTGGAGGTGCAGTGCTTGATAAAGATAAGAAAATTATTCTTATGCCACTTGTGAAAAGGGGCGAAGCAATGGCTCCATTACAACAATTGTTACCAGAAATCAATTGGTTACCAATATTAAAACGCTCTCCTAAAAAAGGTCGTCCATTTTACTATCGCATAGATTTTTTATGGATGCTACCATTAATAGTGTTAGTAAGTTACTTCTTCTTCCCTTATGGATTATTGTCACTAATCATTATTCCGTTAGCTATGTTACTTGGTATGTGGCAGCATAAGACTGCAGGCTATTCTGTAGAGGGGCATCAACTAACAATTAGTTATCGTTCATTTAGTAGGACAACAATCTTCATGGAGAAAAAACGTATTCAGCAGATGAGTTTGCGACAAACGTATTTTCAAAGAAAAAAAGGTGTCGCTTCAATTGGAACGACGATTATGTCAGGTTCAATGGGGTCATCCGCTGTGATTGCTTATTTTGAAAAAAATGATATGGAGAAAATAATGGCTTGGTATAAACCGAATACGAAACAGGCTCATGATGAACAGCAGGTTTAGGGGCCATAAGAAAAAAGCTGTTGAGTAAGAAAGGGACTGACCCCAAAAGTATAGACAAATAAAAAAAGCATCTTTGATTGAATTCGGGTTTAGATACCTAAAATTCAATTAGGAGGTGTTTTTTTATGGGAACAAGAGTGAGTTATCCATATGATTTGAAAATGAAGGCT